>JAEKMC010000141.1 GCA_019508115.1 Sphingomonas sp. | reverse complement strand
AATGGTATCCGGAGACCGCGCGCGCGATGATGCTGATGGGCGCGGAAATTCTGTTCTATCCGACCGCGATCGGCAGCGAGCCGCATGACGAGGGCCTCGACACGGCACGGCTGTGGCGGCGCGCGATGGTGGGCCATGCCGTATCCAACGTCGTGCCGGTGGTCGCCGCCAACCGCGTCGGCACCGAACATGGCCAGACCTTCTACGGTACCAGCTTCATCACCGACGAGCGCGGCGATATCCTGGCCGAGCTCGACCGTGAGGAGGAGGGCGTGATCACCGCCACCCTCGATCTCGACCGGGTCAAGCGCCACCGCGCCGCCTTCGGCTTCTTCCGCGATCGCCGGCCCGAACTATATGGCCGGCTAGTGCAGGACATCTGATGGATCGGATCGCCTGGCTCAATGGGGATTATGTGCCGCTCGCCGATGCCAAGGTCTCGGCGCAGGATCGCGGCTTCCTGTTCGCGGACGGCATCTATGAGTTCACCGCCATCCTCGACGGCAAATTGGTCGACAGCGCGGCGCATCTGGCACGGTTCGAACGCTCGGCGGCGGGCCTCGACCTGACGCTGCCAATCCCGATCACCGAGATCGAGGCGATCCAGCGCGAGCTGGTCGCGCGGAACGGGGTGCGCGAAGGCGGCGTCTATTTCCAGTTGACCGGCGGTCCGGCCGAGCGCGATTTCCTCGCGCCGTCGACCGACCCCACGCTCTTCATGTTCACGCAGGCGCATGACGTGATCGACCGGCCGGTGCTCAGGACGGGCATAGCGGTCAAGACCATCCCCGACCCGCGTTGGGCACGGCGCGACATCAAAAGCATCATGCTGCTCGGTCAGGTGATGGCCAAGCGCGAGGCGGCAGCCGCGGGAGCGCAGGAGGCCTGGCTGGTCGACGCCGCGGGCTTCATCACCGAAGGCGCCTCCTCGTCCGCGCTGATCGTCACGCAGGACGGTATATTGGTCACGCGCCCCAACAGCCGCGACATCCTGCCCGGCTGCACGCGCAAGGCCGTGCTGGCGATCGCCGAGCGCGATGGGGTCAAGGTCGAAGAGCGGCTGTTCAGCACCGCCGAAGCCCACGCCGCGCGCGAGGCGATCCTGACCAGCGCTTCCAACTTCGTGCTGCCGGTGACGAAGATCGACGGCATGCCGATCGGCGACGGCAAGCCCGGACCGATCGCGCAGCGCCTGCGCGAGCTCTACATCGAAGCGGCGCGGGCGAGCGATTGATGTTCCTCTGGCTGACGGCGTTGGCTCTTGCTGCCGCCCCGGCCAAGTCCGGAGCTTGCGCCTTCGATTCCACCGACAAGACCTGGATCGAACAGGCGCTCCGCAATTGGCGAACGAGCGAAAGCGCAATCCTCAAGCTTAAACCAGCCCCGCTACCGACGATTGTCGCGATCGACGCCTCCTGTACGCATATCGGCAGGGCAGCCTCACGCGCCGCGATCCGCTGGAATTCCACCGCTCATCCCGCGGGCATGGTCACGCTACCCGACGGCAAGAACGCTCCAATTGGCCCGATCTCTTTCGCCGCGCCCGACAACGGCGCCGCGCGCACCGGCTTTTTCGCGATAAGCCTGCCATCGGTATGGCGTACCTCTGGCGTGACCAGCGAGATCGGGCTCGAACAACTGATGGATGGCGTATTGCTGCATGAATTGATGCACACGCGCCAATTCTATTTCGTCAACCCGGCGCTCACCGCGCTGGGAAGGAAATACCATTTCGGCGACGATATGAGCGACGACGCTCTGCAGGACAAATTCAAGTCCGATTCCGCCTATGTCGCAGCCTATCAGGCCGAAACCGACATGCTCTATGCCGCCGCGGCCGCGGCTAGCGATGCAGAAGCACGCCGCCTGGCAGGCAAGGCGCTGGCGATGATGCGCGCGCGCCGGGCGCGCTGGTTCGAGGCCGAGAATGCCCAATGGGAGCCGCTCGACGACATCTTCCTGACGATGGAAGGTCTTGGCCAATGGCTAGCTTATGCCTGGTTCGTATCGCCACAAGGTCCCGGCCTCGACCATCAAGCAGCAATCGCTGCGGTTCGGCGCAAACGAAATCTCTGGACGCAGGATGAGGGATTGGGCCTGTTTCTGGTGATCGATCGGCTGGTTCCGCGCTGGCAGACGCTCGCGTTCGCGAAACATCCAGCGCTGGCCGAAGCATTGTTGGCAAAGGCTGCGGATGGGCCGAGATGAGCCAGCTTTACGCAATCGGTCTCGGCTCGAACCGGCCGCATGGCCGATATGGCATGCCTGCCAAAGTATTGGATGCCGTGCTACATGAACTACAGCCGGTGGCGGCTTCCGGCATTATCGAAACCGCACCGATCGGCCCGTCGCTCAGAACGTTCGCCAATGCTGCGGCGCTCATAGAGACGGAGCTTTCACCGCCCGAGCTGCTCCGTCATCTGAAGGCGATCGAGCGCCGTTTTGGGCGGCGGCGCGGACAAAGGTGGGGGGCGCGCGTGCTCGATCTCGACATATTGCTATGGTCAGGCGGGCTTTGGTCGGACGCGACGCTCACGATCCCCCATCGCGATCTGACCGAGCGGCTGTTCGCGCTCGATCCGCTCAGCCAAATCGCGCCCGAATGGAAGATTCCGCACCACGGCACCGTCCGACAGCATTTCGCACGGTTGGCCCGGCCCCGCCCCACCCATAGGAGCGGTCGCCGACAGGTCCGTAGCTCGGTTGGTAGAGCAAACGACTTTTAATCGACGGGCGGGCCTCAATTTATGCAGTTATCGGCCATTTTGAGACCATTGGTGATTTCCATTGCAGAGATTTAAGGTCTCTTTTGGTTGCGCCTCAGAATGCCAGTATGTAGGGGCAGCTGGCGTGTGGGTCCGTAGCTCAGTTGGTAGAGCAAGCGACTTTTAACATGGGAGCCTGGCCGGGAAACCGGCTACGGAAACAGGTGTCAAAGTCGGGGAACGCTGTGGCCGGTAACGGTCGTGCCAATCCCGAGCCAAGCCCAGTCCGCTGGGAAGGTGTAGAGGCCTGATGGCACCGGCCTACGTCCCTTTCAGGGATACGGCCAAGGGAAGGTCCAGACCACGAACGCCTTCGGGCGGCGGCGAAAGTCGAAGTGGTATGTAATCGAGAGGTCCCGGGTTCGAGTCCCGGCGGACCCACCACGCAATTGCCTTTCGATTAGAGGGCGGGATTCACCGCCTATGTCGATCATATGGCGACCGCACTTTGGCCAGTGCCGTGGGAGCCTGATCTCGCCAAGCCCGGCGCGTGAAAAGCGATCGAGCGGCGGCAGCCTTAAAAGAAGGCCGCTCACGAATGCGCATCGGGCGTCGGCACCGACGCGCCACCGTCCTTCATCCAGCCGCGCTGCTAGGCGCCTTCTGCCCAGTAGAGGGAGGCTGGATTGTCAACGAGCAGCTTGCGCTGCAGCTCCGGCGTGGGGGCGATCCGCGGGATCAGGTCGACCAACGCACCATCGTCGGGAATCGCCTTTTCCATATTCGGATGCGGCCAGTCCGTGCCCCATAAAGCCCGATCCGGATAATCGGCCACGAGCGGCGCGACCGCGGCGGCGAAATCATCCCAGGGCGGGCCTGCCGGATCGAGCCGGTCGGGGCAGGTCGCCTTGAAGTGGATGTCGGACCGGCTGTCGAGCAGACTGCGAAAGGCGCGCATGTCCGGCCCATCGGGGCCCTGCGTGACGTCCGGCCGCCCCATATGATCGATCACGATCGGCACCGGAATCGCGGCCAGGAAGGGCCGCATCTCGTCGATGATGTCCGCTTCAAAATAAACGACGACGTGCCACCCTTGCGGCAGACGCGAGGCCAGATCGAGGAACTTGTCCTTTGGCGCATCATCGACGAGGCGTTTCAGGAAATTGAAGCGGACGCCGCGGATACCGCACTCATGCAGTGCGCGAAGCTCGGCCTCCGAAATCGCCGGATCGACCACCGCCACGCCCCGCGCGCGGCCTTGCGAACGGGCGATGGCGTGCAACGTGGCGCTATTGTCGGTGCCGTGGCAGCTCGCCTGCACGATCACGTTACGCGCGAAACCGAGCCGGTCGCGCAAGGCGAACAGCATGTCGGAGCCCGCATCCTGCGGCAGATATTTGGCCTTCGGACTGAATGGAAATTCGGCCATCGGCCCGAACACATGGCAGTGGGCGTCGACCGCGCCGGCCGGGGGCGTGAAGCGGGGCGTGGACGGGGCGTTCGTCCAGCTTCTGATCCGATCGCTCATCCGAAAACCCTTCCATCCATCAGTTTGCGCGCGGTGCGCAGCAGAGCGGCGGAGACCACTTGGCCGGCGGCGTCCAGATCCAGCACGCAGCTCATCTCGCCAGTCGGATGCTCGACCGAAAGCGTACGCCGATCGCCGCTGCCGGTCGCGGCGACCTGCGCCGCTGGCGAGCCATCGATCAGACAGGCGGTGGCGACGCTGACCGCGCCCAGCACGCCGATCGTCGCATGCGCGCGATGCGGAATGAAGCTGCGCACCGTGACCGCCCCGCCATGCCGGGGCGGCGCGACCAGCATCATCTTTGGCACCGACTTTTCGGTGACGTCGCCCAGATTCATAAGAGGGCCGGCCTGCAGCCGGATGGCCTCGATCCGGGTCTTGAGGTCGGTCGCGGCATCGAGCGTTTCGCGATCCTCATAACCGGTGGCGCCGACGTCCGCGGCCTTGAACACGACGCAGGGCATGCCGTTGTCGATCAAGGTGCAAGCAACGCCATCGATCATGTCGAG
Source organism: Sphingomonas sp. (assembly GCA_019508115.1). GTDB lineage: Bacteria > Pseudomonadota > Alphaproteobacteria > Sphingomonadales > Sphingomonadaceae > Sphingomonas_I. The sequence continues at coordinate 20,845 of JAEKMC010000141.1, read as the reverse complement.
CGCGTTACCCGTAGGAAGCAGCGCCCCGCAGGAGGAGCCCGCCGTATCGCGGAACTCGAGCGGCACCGGCGCGGCAGTGCCGGGCACGCCGTCGATCCGCGCGGCGCCGTCATAAGTCACGCATCCACCCGGCGTCGCAACCGTCGCGACGGCAATCTGGCCGGTATTGACCATGAAGATCGAAACCCGCGTCTCACCCTCGGCGGCTGCGACCAGTCCGCGCTCGATCGCGAAGGGCCCATGACCCGCAACAGGAAAGCGTCGCGCGCGGCTGGATCGGCGGGCAGATCGGAGGCGAGGAAGAAACCGCCCTTCGACGTGCCCCCGCGCATCCACATGCAGGGCACGCCGTCATTCATAGACGAGGCCCATCGCCGCGAGCTTTTCGCGCATGCTGTAGATGTCGAGCCCGAGCTCGCCTACGGCAAGTCGGCGGCGCTTGCCTTCCTCCGCCGCTTCGCGCGCCAGCGCCTTCTCCAGCACCGAAGCGGCGTCTGCCCGCCGCACCACGCACACACCGTCATCGTCGGCGACGATCACGTCACCAGCCTCGATCGTGGCGCCCGCGCAGACGATCGGCACGTTCACCGACCCCAAGGTGGCTTTGACCGTGCCCTGCGCGAAAATCGCCTTCGACCAGACCGGGAAGCCCATCTCGGCCAAATCGCGCACGTCGCGCACGCCGGCATCGATCACCAGCCCGCGGCAGCCGCGCGCCATTGCAGAGGTCGCAAGCAGGTCGCCGAAATAGCCATCCTCGCACGGTGATGTCGGCGCGAGCACGAGGATGTCGCCCGCCTGTAGCTGCTCGATCGCAACATGGATCATCCAATTGTCGCCCGGAGGCGCCGAGATCGTCACGGCCGAACCCGCGATCCGCGCGCCGGGGTAGATTGGCCGAAGCCGGCTGGCGAGCAGCCCGATCCGTCCCTGCGCCTCATGGACCGTGGCAACACCGCAGCGGCCGAGTCCGTCGATGACATCCGCATCCGCACGCTGGATGGTCTGAACCACCTTGGCCATGTCAGTCTCCTTCCAACCGAGCGGTGGCGAGCACCTACGGGAACGGCCAATCCAAAGTTGAGGCGAGCTATCAGTTTTGGCTATAGGTCGGTCATGGCGCCGGATCCCTACGCACTCAATCTCCGGCATCTTCGGGCGATGGCGACGGTTGCGCAGAGCGGCACGCTCGTCGCGGCGGCGGACAAGGTCGGGATCAGCCAACCGGCGCTGACCGCCGCCATTGCCGGACTCGAAAAGCGGCTGGTCCCGCTATTCGTCCGAACGCGCAACGGAATGCACCCGAACGAGGCGGCGCTCATCCTGACGAGACGTGTCGAAGAGGCATTCTTCCATTTCGGAGCCGGTCTGCGCTCAAGCCAGCGGCAAAGGGGATTTACCGAACCCGAGCGGCTGGTGACCACGTCGCAGCTGCGCGCACTCCTTGCCCTGGTCGACGAGGGCAGTTTTGTCGGTGCAGCGAGCGCAACCGGCCTGTCGCAGCCCGCGATCCATCGCTCGGTGCGCGATATCGAGCGGCTGACCGGCGTGCCTCTAATCGAGCGGCGCGGTCGGCGCGTGGCGCTGACGCCCGCCGGACGTAAAGCGGCGCGCGGCTTCCGCCTGGGGCTCGGCGCCCTGCGCGCGGCTTTGGTCGAACTCTCCGCTTTGCATGGCGAACCCGCGCCCGATCGGATAGCGGTCGGCGCGATGCCGCTGTGCCGGGCGCGATTGCTACCGGGCGCGATCGCGGCGCTGCTATCCGAGCAGCCCGACACGCATGTGACCGTGATCGAAGGCGCACATCGCGAGCTGATGGAGCAATTGCGCGACGGGCAGATCGACATGACGATCGGAGCCCTGCGAAACCCCTCCCCCGGCGCGGATCTCGAGCAGGAACCCCTGCTCGTCGACCGTCTGGCGATCGTCAGCCGGGGCGATCATCCACTGGCGGGGTTGCGACGGCCGTCGCGTGCCGAGCTCGCCCCTTATCGCTGGCTGATCGGCCTTCCCGGCTCGCCCTTGCGAAGCCACTGGGAGGACTTATTCGCGGACGGCCCGATGCCAGCGGCGCCAATCGATTGCGGCTCCGTGATGGTATTGCGCGGAATGCTGATGGCGGGGGACTATCTCACTTTGCTGTCACCCGAGCAGATCGGCGTGGAACTCCGTACCGGCATGCTCGCGCTGGTTGGCCCTCCGCTCGACGATCATGTGCGCACGATCGGAATCACGCGCCGCGCCGACTGGCGCCCCACACCCGCGCAGGAGAAGTTCATCGCCCGGTTGCGCGAAGAGGGATCAAGAATTCAGGTAAATTGATAGGCTGGCGCGCCTTTTGATTGGATGGGACTGAGCCGGCCGGCCTAGCCGTCGATCATGGGCCACACCGTCACCTTCATCGGATTTGGCGAGGCAGGACGCGCCTTCGCGACCGGATGGTCTGGGGATGCGCCGCATGCGTTCGACGTCAAGACCGGCGATCCCGTCACGCGCTCGACGCAACTCGCAGCCTATGACCGGGCAGGCGTGATTGGGCACGAAAGCGCCGCGAGTGCCCTTTCCGGCGCGGAGGCGGTTTTCTGCGTCGTCACGGCGGATCAGGCGCTCGGTGCCGCCGAATATTATGCGCCGCTGCTCGAACCGGGCGCGCTCTGGCTCGACATGAACAGCGTCGCGCCGGACACCAAACGGATGGCAGCCGGAACGATCGAGGCGGCGGGCGGGCGCTATGTCGACGTCGCGGTCATGGCGCCCGTCCATCCTGCAATGCGCGCCGTGCCGCTGCTTGTCAGCGGCCCTCACGCTGACGAGGCAGGCGAACTGTTTGTCCGCTGCGGCTTTTCCGATGTCCGTAACGTGGGCGCGCAGATAGGGCGCGCCTCTGCAATCAAGATGGTGCGGTCCGTGCTGGTGAAGGGACTGGAGGCGCTCACCGCCGAATGCGTGCTCGCAGCCGATGCCGCCGGGGTGCGGGACGAGGTGCTCGCGTCGCTCGACGCAAGCTGGCGCGAGACGAGCTGGGCAGAGCGGGCCGACTATAATCTGGACCGGATGATCGTCCACGGGCTGCGCCGCGCGGCGGAAATGGATGAGGTGGTGAAGACGCTCGACGCGCTCGGCACCGGATCGGCAATGGCGCGCGCCACCGCCGAGCGTCAGCGCGACATCGGCAAACGCCATCTGCGCTCGCCGCAAGGACTGAGTGCCAAGATCGAAGCGGTGCTGGGCAGCAGGAAGGACCAGGCGGCATGACGCTCGTGATCGATTGTCACGGCCATTATACGACCGCGCCGGCGGCGCATAATGACTGGCGCGACGCGCAGAAGGCCGCGTTCAAGAGCGGCGGCACCGCGCCTGCCTACCCGAGGATTTCGGACGATCAGATCCGCGAGACGATCGAGCAGAACCAGCTTCGGCTGATCCGCGAACGCGGCGCCGACATGACGATCTTCTCACCCCGCGCCTCGGCGATGGCGCATCATGTCGGTGACGCCGCGGCCAGCGACGCCTGGTCGCGTGCCAACAACGATCTGATCAAGCGCGTGGTCGATCTGTTTCCGGAAACATTCGTCGGCGTCTGCATGCTGCCGCAATCGCCGGGCACTGATCTCGCCACGTCGGTCGCCGAGCTGGAGCGCTGCGTGACCGAGTTCGGCTTCATCGGCTGCAATCTCAACCCCGATCCAGGCGGCGGCCACTTCGAAAGCCCGCCACTGACCGACCATTACTGGTATCCGATCTACGAGAAAATGGTCGAGCTGGATGTGCCGGCGATGATCCACGTCTCGGGATCGTGCAATCCCGGGCTGCACGCCACCGGCGCCTTCTATATTGCCGCCGACACGATCGCCTTCATGCAGCTGATCGAGGGCGACCTGTTCAGGGACTTCCCGACGCTGCGCTTCATCATCCCGCATGGCGGCGGCGCGGTGCCCTATCATTGGGGGCGCTATCGCGGGCTCGCGGATATGCTCAAGAAGCCCGCACTCGACGGCCACGTCATGAACAACGTCTTCTTCGACACCTGCGTCTACCACCAGCCCGGCGTCGACCTGCTGGCCGACGTGATCGAGACCAAGAATATCCTGTTCGGGTCCGAGATGGTCGGCGCGGTGCGCGGCATCGACCCCCAGACCGGCCATTATTTCGACGACACCAAGCGCTATGTCGACGCGCTTCCGATCAGCGATGTGCAGCGGCACGCCATCTTCGAAGGCAATGCGCGCACCGTCTTTCCCCGGCTCGATGCTTTGCTGAAAGGACGCGGCCTGTGACCGGCACGACCGACATTCATGCCTATCTGGCCGAGTTCGACGATATCCCCGGCACGCGCGTCTTCACCGCCAAGCGCGCGCGCCAGGGCTATCATCTCAACCAGTTCGCGATGAGCCTGATGAAGGCCGAAAACCGCGAGCGGTGGAAAGCGGACGAGCGCGCCTATCTGAAAGAATGGCCACTCTCGGACGAGCAGAAGCAGGCCGTCCTCGATCGCGACTACAACCGGCTGCTCGATCTCGGCGGCAACATCTACTTCCTCGCCAAGGTATTCTCGACCGATGGCTTCAGCTTCCTCCAGGCGGTGTCGACCATGTCGGGCATGAGCCTTGAGGATTATTCGGCGATGATGATCGCGGGTGGCCGCTCGCCCGAGGGGCTTCGCTCGATCCGGGAGAAGAGATGATGGCACGCATCACAGCCGGCATCGGCACCAGCCATGTGCCTGCGCTCGGCGCCGCCATCGACCTGGGCAAGACGGAGGAACCCTATTGGGCGCCGGCCTTCGCAGGCTATGAATGGACCCGTGCGTGGGAGCGCCAGCAGGCGCCAGACGTCGTGATCCTGGTCTATAACGACCATGCCTCTGCGTTCGACATGAAGATCATCCCGACTTTTGCAATCGGGTGCGGCGAGCGTTTCGAGCCTGCCGACGAGGGTTGGGGGCGGCGCAAGGTGCCGACGGTGATGGGGCATCCGGACCTCGCCTGGCATATCGCGCAGAGCTGCATCCTCGACGAATTCGATATGACGATCGTCAACGAGATGGATGTCGATCATGGGCTGACCGTCCCGCTTTCGATGGTCTTCGGCCAGCCTGAGGTATGGCCGGCGCGCGTGATTCCGCTCGCGGTGAACGTGGTCACCTATCCGCCGCCGTCGGGCAATCGCTGCTGGGCGCTGGGCGAAGCGATCGCGCGCGCGGTCGAGAGCTTTCCGGAGGATCTAAACGTTCAGATCTGGGGCACGGGCGGCATGAGCCACCAGCTCCAGGGCCCCCGCGCGGGCCTGATCAACAAGGAATGGGACAATCGCTTCCTCGACCGGCTCGAAGGGGATAGCCAGGAGCTCCGCCAGATCCCGCACATCGAATATTTGCGCGAGACCGGATCCGAAGGGATCGAGATGGTGATGTGGCTGATCATGCGTGGTGCGCTCGGCCGCGCCACGCGCATGTTGCATCGCCACTATCATGTTCCCGCGAGCAACACCGCGGTCGGTCATATCGTGCTCGAGCCGTTGCCCTAGAATCCCCCTGTTTAGGGAGGACGCACGCCCCTCCCCGCTCCTTTTCGAGGTAAGACATGAAAATCGCACTCGCCGGCGCCGGCGCCTTCGGAGAAAAGCATCTCGACGGCCTGCGCAATATCGACGGCGTCGAGGTGGTGAGCCTGGTCGGGCGGGAACTGGAGCCGACTCAGGCCATCGCCGCGAAATATGGCATCGGCCATGCCTGCACCGATCTGGCCGAAGCGCTGGAGCAGCCCGGCCTCGATGCCGTGATCCTATGCACGCCGACGCAGATCCATGCCGCGCAGGCGATCCAGTGCATGGAGGCCGGCAAGCATGTGCAGGTTGAAATCCCGCTGGCAGATAGCCTGGCCGATGCGGAAGCGGTGCTTGCCAAACAGCAGGAGACCGGACTGGTCTGCATGGTCGGCCACACGCGTCGCTTCAATCCAAGCCATCAGTATCTGCACCGCAAGTTCACGAGCGGCGAGGCGAATGTCCAGCAGATGGACGTCCAGACCTATTTCTTCCGCCGCAAGAATATCAACGCCAAGGGCCAGCCGCGCAGCTGGACCGACCATCTGCTGTGGCACCATGCCGCGCATACGGTCGACCTGTTCGCATATCAGGCGGGGCCGATCGTCCAGGCGAGCGCGATGGAGGGGCCGATCCATCCGGAACTCGGCATCGCGATGGACATGTCGATCCAGCTCAAGAGCGCGAGCGGAGCGATCTGCACTTTATCGCTGAGCTTCAACAATGACGGGCCGCTCGGCACCTTCTTCCGCTATATCTGCGACAACGGCACCTGGATCGCGCGCTATGACGACCTTGTCACGGGCAAGGAAGATCCGGTCGACCTGAGCGGTGTCGCGATATCCAGCAACGGGATCGAGCTGCAGGACCGCGAATTCGTCGCCGCCATCCGGGAGGGACGTGAACCCAACAGCTCGGTCGCCGAGGTCATGCCTTGCTATCGCGTGCTGGGCGCACTCGAACAGCAACTGGCGGAGCAGTGAAGACCCAGGTCGCCATAATCGGTGGCGGGCCGGCCGGGCTGCTGCTGGGTCATCTGCTGCGCGCAGAGGGGATCGATTGCATCATCCTGGAGCGTCAGTCGCGCGCCCATGTCGAAGGCCGTATCCGCGCGGGCGTGCTGGAGACTGTCACCACCGACCTGCTGCACCGGCTGGGCATCGATGCGGGGCTCAACGCCCAGGGCATGATGGAGGAAGGCTTCAACCTTGCCGATGGCGAGCGGATGATCCGCATCCCGATCACGGCGCTCACCGGCAAGCATGTCGTGGTCTATGGCCAGACCGAGGTGACGCGTGACCTGATCGACGCCGCGCCGGAACGGGACCTCGAGATCGTGTTCGAGGCGAAGGAGGTCGCACTCCACGACATCGATGGCCCGCCTTACCTGACCTACGAAAAAGACGGGGTGCAGCATCGCATCGACGCGGATTTCATCGCCGGCTGCGATGGCTTTCATGGCCCTTCGCGCAAGGCGATACCGGCGAGCCGGGTGGCGCAATATGAGCGCGAATATCCGTTCGGCTGGCTCGGCATTCTGGCCGACGTGCCGCCCTGCCATCACGAACTGATCTACGCCAGCAGCGACGCGGGATTCGCGCTCGCCTCGATGCGGTCGCCGACGCGGAGCCGTTATTATATCCAGGTCGGACGCGACGAACGGCTCGAGGATTGGCCCGAAGAACGGCTGTGGGACGAGCTGGAGCGCCGCTTCGCCCCACTCGCGAGCCGGCCCGTGGTACGCGGCTCCGCGCTCGAAATGTCGATCGCGCCCCTGCGCTCCTATGTGTTCGAGCCGATGCGCCACGGCCGCCTGTTCCTCGCGGGGGACGCCGCGCACATCGTGCCGCCGACCGGCGCCAAGGGCCTCAACCTCGCCGCGTCGGACGTCGCCTACCTCGCGGAAGCATTTATCGGCTGGTACAAGAAGGGCAGTGAGGCTGCCCTGACCAGTTATGCCGCGAAGGCGCTGGCGCGCGTGTGGAAGGCCGAGCGGTTCAGCTGGTCGCTAACCAAGCTGATGCACCGTTTCCCGGAAGATGGCGCGTTCGAGCGGCGCATGCAGATCGCCGAGCTCGATTATCTTGCCGGATCAGGTGCAATGCAGACGGCCATTGCCGAAAACTATGTCGGGCTGCCGCTTTAGGCAAAAATCGGCTTAACGCCCGCGCCACAGCGGTTCCAGGATCGCGCGCAATCTGTCCTGGTCGGTGGCGGACAGGTGCCCGAAATTGGCGGCGTCATGCTCGTCCATCCGCTTGCGCGCCTCCGCGGCCAAAGCGCGGCCCTTCTTGCTGAGCTTCAAAGGGCGCGAGGGACCGGGACCATTGGTCCGTTCGATCAGCGCGCGCGCTGTGAGGCCTGCGATCAGCGGCGCCATGTTCGCGCGCTGGATCGCCAGCCGCCGGCCGATCTCGCTCTGCGTGATCAGAGGCTCGGCTTCGAGCGCCACCAGGATCGAGGCTTCGGTCGTGCGCAGCCCCAGCTCCGCCAGGCGTTCGGCAAGATCGCTCATCATCACGCTGCTCGCGCGCCGCAGCTGATAGCCGAGCAGAGTTTCCAGTTGATGCACTGTCGAGCTCAAGATCCTGTCTCCCGCATCGACCTAGCCCAGGTTGCGGGACGGTGCCTAGGCGGATCGCGCTGACGGCAGCATCAGCACCGCGCCGGCGGCGACGATCGAGCCCAGGCCCATGATCAGCGCTACCGTCGCCAATGACGATCCGGCCTGGAACAACATCCCCGCCAGCACCGGGCTCAGCGCCGCGCCGCCGCGCCCGAGGCCGATGACGAGCCCGGTACCGCTGCCGCGCGCAGCGGTCGGAAAGGCGCCGGCGAGCAGCGCATAGAGTCCGACCATCCCCGCATTGGTGAAGAAGCCGGCCACGCAGGCCAGCAACGACAATTGGTGCAGGTCCGCCGCCGAGCGGCCGAACAAAGCCACGAACAGCACCGAGACGACCATGCTTCCGATCGTCAGCCAGCGCGCGCGCACGAGCCCGGTCAACAGGCTGAGCGTGACGGCGCCTGCCAGGCCGCCGACATTGGCCCAAACGAGCACGCCGCCGGCCGCGGAGGGGTTGAAACCCATGTCGACGACAATCTTCGGTGTCCATTTCAGGATGAAATAGAAGGTCAGGATCTGCGCGACATAAGCGACGACCAGGCAAAAGGTCGTGCGGCGCAACCCGGTGGCAAACAGACGAGCAAGCGGGAAGCGGTTATCCTCGGGTTCGGGGCCAGGCAGCGCCTCTGCCGCCGAATGGCCCCATTTTACCAGCGTGCGGTTCACACGAGAGAGGGCTTGTGGAGGGTTGCGGCGCACGAGGAACGCAATGGTTTCGGGCAGCAGAAACCAGACCAGCGGAATGGCGGCGAGACTCGCTCCTGCGCCGAACAGGAACACCGCCCGCCAGCCGTGATGCGCGAGCAGCACGGAGGCGATCGATCCGCCGATGATAGCCCCGAGCGGATAGCCCGCGGCCATCAGCGCCACCGCCATATCGTGGCGCCGCTTATTGGTGAATTCGGCGGTCGCGGCATTAGTCGCGGCCAGCATCCCGCCGATGCCCAGCCCGGTGAACAGGCGGCAGGCGGACAATATGGCGACGCTCCCCGCCTGCGACGCACCGGCCATCCCCAGCGCCATCAGCACGAGGCAGAGTAGGATCGTAGGCCGCCGACCGCGTCGGTCGCAGAGCAGGCCCAACAGTAGCGAGCCCGCCGCCATGCCGATCAGCTCCATCGACAATACTACGCCGAGCGCGGCGCGGTCGATGTGCCATTGCGCAGCAATGCCGGGGGCGGCGAAGCTGATCGAGAGGACATCGAACCCGTCGAGCGCGTTCAGGAGAACGCACATGGCGATCGCCACGATCTGCCCGCGCGAAAGGGGCGACGATGCCACCAGCTCGCGCGGATCGGGGCCCGCTCTGCTCGCGGCATCTGCTGTCATGTCACGCCCCTTGGCCTGTCAGTCGGATCAATGCGTCCAACACCACCACGCCTTGGCCGCGCGGCAGCAAGATCACCGGATTGAGATCGATTTCGGCAATGCGAGGCTCGCCGGCCATGACGCGGCCCAGCTTCGCGATGAGCGCCGCCGCCGCTGCGATATCGCAGGCCGGCGCGCCACGATATCCATGGAGAAGCGCCGCGCCGCGAAGCCGGCCGAGCTCGGCGGCGATCTCCGCCTCGGACAGATCGTGCGGGAGCAGGCGAACGTCTTGCAGCAATTCCGCCTGGACCCCGCCCAATCCGGCGAGCAGCACCGGGCCCCAATCCGGGTCGTTGCGCGCGCCGATGATCAATTCGACACCGCGCGCGCCCATCGCCTCGACCAGCACGCCATCGAGCAGGAGACCAGGCCTGGCGTTCGCCACATTCGCGTGAAGCTGATCCCACGCGGTAGCGACGGCGGTGCGATCACCCAGCCCCAGAATGACGCCCCCCGCGTCGCTCTTGTGCGGAAGGTCTGCCGCCTGCGCCTTGAGCACCACCGGATAGCCGAGCGCATCGGCTGCCTCCTGCGCTTCCTGCGCGGATCGCGCGAGACGGCCTTTGGGGAAGGGCAACCCTGCCTGGGCCAGCAATTCCTTGGCGCGATATTCGGGCACGATCCCGTCCATCGCTGCCAATCCCTCGAGGTTGAGGGATTCGGACATGGATGAAGCGGGGACGACGTCGCGTGCGACGGTGAGGCGCGCCAGCGCGCGCAAGGCACGCTCGCTCGAGGGGAAATAAGGAATGCCCGCGGCGCGCAGCGCGGACACATAGTCCTCCGTTCCCGTGGCGCCCTCATCGAGACCGGCGACGATCACCGGCTTGGCCGGGCATTCCGTCGTTACCGCACGAAGGACCGGCGGAAACTTGATGTCGCACGTGCTCCGATCGGTCTGGATCAGACCGGCCAGGATGCAGGAGAAACGCGCGTCCCCCAAAAGCGCGTGCAGCGTGCGCGTATACATATCCGGCTCGACCAGCCCTTGCGCGGTCAGGTCGAGCGGGTTGCTCACGCCGACGAAGGGCGGGAGCGCCGCCCGGAGCGCAGGCGAATCCGCGTCGCCGATCGCGGGCAAAGGAAGCTCCAGCGTCTCGGCAAGATCGAGCATGAGCGCCTTGAACGCCCCCGATTCGCCCAGGATTGCCGGGCCACCGGGCTGGAGTTCAGGGCAGCGCTGGACGATCTCGACCACATCTCCCAGCTCTTCGAGCGTCTCGGCGAAAATCACTCCGGCACGCGCGACGAGCAGCCGCATCACCTGATAGTCACCCGCCATCGCACCGGTATGCGTTGCCGCGGATTCCCGCGCGGCGCTCGATTTGCCGGGATGCAGCAGCACGATGCGTTTCCCCGCGGCGCCGGCCCGCGCCGCCGCCGCGAGGAAGCGGCGGGGATTGCGGAATTGCTCGACGATCATCCCGATCGTGCGTGTGTGCGGATCGTCGACGAGCCAATCGACATAATCCTCGACCCCACTGGCGGCCTCATTGCCGGTCGAGACCGAATAAGAGAGGCCGAGCGCCCGCGACAGCAACGTCACCGCGAGCACCGCCGCCATTGCACCGGATTGCGATACGATCGCGATTCCCTTGGCGGGAACCGTCTGCTCGGGAAGCTCGACGAAGGTCAGCGGTATGCCGTCGACGAAATTGACGAGACACCACCATGCCGCTTTCGGCGGCGATGCGCGCAATCTCGTGCTGGTCGGCAAGCCCCTGCTCGCCGCCCTCGGCAAAGCCCGCCGAGAAGATGATCGCCGCGCCCGTCTCGCGCGCGGCCAGGCGCCGTACCGCATCGAGCACGCCCACGCGCGGGATTGCCAGCACGGCCACGTCGATGCCGGTCGGCAGGTCGTCGATCGTCCTCAGGCAGGGCCGGCCGCCAATCTCGTCGCGATTGGGATTGATGAGGTGGAGGCTGCCCGAAAAGCCCGCCCGATCGAGATTGGCGATGACCGACGCGCCGAGCGCGCCGGGCTTATCCGAGGCGCCCACGACCACGATCGATTGCGGGCGGAGCAACCGATCGAGCGACGGGGAGGAGGAACGGGCCACGTCGACGTTCACCGCTGCTGCTTGCTCAGATCATACGCGCCGAGGCCGGGCTTGTAGCTCTTCTCGTCGATGAACTGGCGGATGCCCTCCTTGCGACCTTCATTGTCGAAGCTGTTGGCAGCTTCCTGCGCGCGGATGAGATAATCCTCGGCACTCTCGTAGGTCATCTCGGACACGCGGCGGACCGCATCCTTGGTCGCCTTGAGCGCCACGGGATTCTTCTTGAGGAGGACGTTGGCGACCTCGTTCACGCGTGCCTTCAGCCCTTCCAGCGGAACGGCTTCATTGACGAGGCCCCACTCGGCGGCGGTCCGGCCGTCGATCGGCTCGCCCGTCATCGCATGGTACATCGCCTTGCGGAACGACATGAGTTCGACCGCAACCTTGGTCGCGCCGCCACCGGGCAGGATGCCCCAGTTGATCTCGGATAGTCCGAACTTCGCCTCCTCGGCGGCAAAGGCGAGGTCGCACGCGAACAGCGGCCCATAGCCTCCGCCGAAGCACCAGCCGTTGACCATCGCGATCGTAGGCTTCTGGTACCAGCGCAGCCGGCGCCACCAGCCATAGCTTTCGCGCTGGGCCTTGCGCGTTCCGCCAAGGCCGTGGGCTTCGGTGTCACGGAAATATTCCTGCAAATCCATGCCCGCGGTCCAGGATGTGCCTTCCCCGGACAGGACGAGCACGCCCACATTCTCGTCGAACTCGAGCAGGTCGAGGACTTCCATCATATCGCGATTGAGCGTGGGGCTCATCGCGTTGCGCTTGTCGGGGCGATTGAAGCGCACCCAGGCGATGCGGTCGACGACGTCGTAAGCGACGACGCCATTGGTCGAGATGCCGTTCATCTTTTTCCTGTCCAGTAAGGGATGATCAGATCGGGTAGTGACCGGGCTGCGTCTCGATCGTGATCCAGCGCAATTCGGTGAAAGCGTCGATGCCGGCCTTGCCGCCAAAGCGGCCATAGCCGGAGGCCTTGGTGCCGCCGAAGGGCATCTGGGCCTCGTCATGCACGGTCGGGCCGTTGACGTGGCAGATGCCCGACTTGATCTGCCGCGCGACGCGCAGACCCCGTGCCGTGTCGCGCGTGAACACGGACGCCGCCAGGCCATATTCCGTATCGTTCGCAAGCGCGATTGCATCGGCTTCGTCGTGCGCGCGAACGACCGCGACCACCGGGCCGAAGCTTTCTTCGCGGAACAGCCGCATGGCGGGGGTCACCTTGTCGACCACGTGCGCCGGCATCAGCACCGCATTTGCGTCGCCGCCATTGACCAAAACCGCGCCGCTGCCGACGGCATCGTCGATCAGGCCCTTCACATGCGTAACCGCCTTCTGATCGACCACCGCGCCGAGCGGGGTCTTGCCCTCGCGCGGATCGCCGACCGCCATCGTCCCGACCTTCGCCCGGAACTTGGTCACGAAGGCGTCGGCGATCGCGTCGACCACGATGATCCGCTCGGTCGACATGCAGATCTGGCCCTGGTTCATGAACGCACCGAAGGCGGCGGCCTTCACCGCCTCGTCCAGATCGGCATCCTCCAGCACGATCAGCGGTGCCTTGCCGCCAAGTTCGAGCAGGACCGGCTTCAGATGCTCGGCAGCGCGCTTGGCGACGATGCGGCCGACCGCGGTCGAGCCGGTGAAGTTGATCCGGCGCACCGCAGGATGATCGATCAGCGCGCCGACTACCTCGCCTGCATCCTTGGGCGCATTGGTCACCAGATTGACGGCGCCCGACTGAAACCCCGCCGCCTCGAACGCCTCGACGATGATCGCATGCGTGCGCGGACAGACTTCGGAAGCCTTCAGGATCACCGTATTGCCGCAGGCGAGCGGAACCGCGATCGCGCGCACGGCCAATATGATCGGGGCATTCCATGGCGCGATGCCGAGCACCACGCCCGCCGGCTCGCGCAGCGCCATCGCAATGCAGCCCGGCCTGTCCGAAGGGATTACCTCGCCGCTGATCTGCGTCGTCAGTGCGGCAGCCTCGCGGATCATCGACGCGGCGAGCATCGTGTTGAAGCGCGCCCAGCCCTCGGTCGAGCCGGTCTCGGTCATCATCGACTGGACGAAATCATTCGCGCGCTTTTCGAGTTCGACCGCCGCCGCACCCAGCATTGCGCGACGGGCATTGGGGCCCGTCGCCGACCATGTGGCGAAGGCCTCCGCTGCGCGATCAGCAACCTGCTGCGCGTCTGCTACGCCGAATGCCTTCGATCGCGACGCCACCGCCCCCGTGATGGGATCGATTCGCTCGAACATCGCCGACCCCGCCTCAGCCGCTCCTTCCATTATCACCCTCCAATTTTCTTTGTTATGTTGCATAACAGATCAGCACGCGGCCGCCAAGCCGAAGCTGATCAGCGATCGTTCGCCGGGCGCGAAATAGTCGAAGCGGTGCAATGGTCCGGCAAGGGCGCGTCGAGCTGCCCGCAAGCGACGAGCACGCGCAATGCGTCGGCACGGAAAGGCGCCCATTCGTCCGCCCTGCCCGTCCGGCTGGCGGCAAGTATGCGGGCAACCAGCTCCAGCTTGGTCATGCGCGACGCCCTCCTTCGCGGATCATATTCGGCTGCCCGGCGAGCGCAAGGAAAAAGGATGCTTCACATACAAGTTCAGCAACGAGGGATCGGTCGATTCCTGGTGTTTGTTCCCCTGATATATATGTATGTGTTACATACAGATTCGTTTTGGAGAGACGGGCATGCGAGACAATGCGATCATGCAGCCGGAGTGCCCGAGCCACGCGTCGGATTTACTGCGTGATTTCTCGATCGAGATCACGGCCCGGGACCATGACAAGGTCAGCCTTTTACGCGGCCGGATTCCCGATCGCACACCGGTTTCGATCACCTTCCTGCCCGGCGAGGATTTCGACTCCCGTGTGCTGGCTGCCTGCCGGGTGCGCGAGGCAGGCTTTACCCCCGTTCCCCATATTTCCGCGCGCCGACTCGGTTCAGCGAACGAGCTCGATTCCTTCCTGGCTGCACTGACGGACAAGGCCTCGGTCGACCGGGTGTTTGTCGTCGCGGGCGATATTGCGGAGCCGGCGGGCCCTTTCCACGACGCGCTTGCGGTGATTCGATCGGGCGCTCTCGCGCGGCACGGCATCGTCGAGGTCGGCATTGCGGGATATCCGGAGGGGCATCCCGAGATCTCCCGCGCAGCGCTCGACCGGGCGCTGGTCGACAAGCTGGAGGCGCTGCAGATGGCCGGCCAGCGCGGCTGGATCGCAACTCAGTTCAGCTTCGACGCCGATCCGGTGCTGCGCTGGCTGGAAGCACTGCGCATGCACACCGCCGTACCCGTACGCATCGGCGTCGCCGGCCCAGCGAGCATCAGGGCGCTGCTGCGCTTTGCGTCGCGCTGCGGAGTGGGCGTGTCGGCAAAGGTGATGGCGAAATACGGGCTGTCTCTCACCCAGCTGCTCGGCAGTGCGGGGCCGGGAGGCCTGATCGAAGAATTGACTGAACGGCTGAAGCCGGGCGTCCACGGGGACGTCCGGCTTCATTTCTATCCATTCGGCGGGCTTGAAAAGACGGCCGAATGGATCGCCGATTTCGGTGGAAAACAGGGCACGCCGTAACCCGACGCGCCTGTCTCCCGCCCGGTCCGCTAGCGGGCGGTACGCCAGCCCTGATGATAAGTTTCGCGCGCGACGCGCGAATAGGGAATCGGGCTCACGACCGCGCGCACCTCAATCTGCTTGTGCGGTTCGACGGTCGTCTTGCGCGTGCCGCCATTCGGCTCGCCCCACACGACGCGCAGCTCGGTCCCGACCGGAATCTCCCGATCAATCGTCGCCAGGCTGAGCGCGGCCTTTTCGTTATAACTGTAGCCGGTGAACATCGACAGGCCGACCGTTGTCCCGCCCGCATCGACCACCTTGTCATAATTGGACGAGGCATAGTTCGCGAGCGGCAGGTCGAAGAATTTATACTGATCGCCATCGGGGTCGAACAGCGAAGCGAAGATCTTCGCCATATCCTCGCCGTTCCAGGCAAGCGTCACCTTGTGGCGCTGGCTGTCCTTGTCGAGCGCTTCCAGCGCCTCGCGGCCATGGAAATCATGGTCGAACTTGACGAAGGGGCCATAGCCCAGCTCGTACGGCGTCAGATAATAATCCTCGATATTGTCGGATACGAAGCTGCCGCCGATCGCGCCGGTCGCCTCATAGCTGTCCGCGCCCAGCCATTCGCGATAGGGCTTCAGCTTGTCGCCGGTATAGATTGCCGGGAGCGGCGACGGGATCCAGCCGCTCTCCAGCGTGTTCGACGGATAAGCGCGACTGCCGCACGGCACGATCCCGAACTCCTTGCCTGCCTCCAGGATCGCGGCGCGAATCTCTTCCTGCTCCTCATAGGGGCCCCAGATCTCAAGACCGGGCGCGCCCGACATTCCATGGCGCAACGTGCGGACCTTGCGGCCGGCAATGTTCATCTCGCTCATGTTGAAGAATTTGAGCTGCTCCAGCGGGCCGCCATGCAGCTTCTCGATAATCTCCCACGCGCGCGGACCCTGGATCTGGAAGCGCCAGTTGACGCGCTTGACCGGCTTGCCCATCGGCCGCGACGGGCTCCGGTCGTCCTTCAGGACCTGGACGTCATAGCCGCCGGTCTGGGCATGGAACATCAGCCAGTTGGCTGCGGGCGCCCGGCCGACATAGACGAATTCCTGCTCGGCCAGCCAGAACAGGATGCCGTCGCCGATCACGTGGCCATAGGGCGTCGTCGGCACATATTGCTTCGCCTTGTTGATGGCGAAGCCGCTCATCGAATTGACCGCGGTATCGCTGATCAGCTTGAGGGCATCGGGGCCGCTGATGAACAGATCGACCATGTGGTGCGACTGATCGAACAGCACCGCCGAATGCTGCCACGCCCATTGTTCCGATCGCCAATTATGGAATTCGGGGGCGACGACGGGATAAACATAGGCGCCGATTTGCGAATTGCGCAGCATCTCGACCGGATTGCCCGCGGCTTTGAGCACCTGCTCCAGATTGGTTGCCGTCATCTAGCGATTCCCTCTCAAAATTTCTCGCGATCGGGCCGTGGCGCCCGTCGCGCTTGCTCCTTTCTATCTCGCAGGATATTGGTATGCAATACATACAAATATTCGTGGTGCGCACGAAAGGAGGGGAAGGACCGAAATGAACCGGATTGCATATGTCCTGACGCTGTCATGCCCCGACCGGCCAGGGCTGGTGGCCGCCATCTCCGGACTGCTGTTCGAAGGGGGCGCGAACATCCTGGAAGCGCAGCAATTCGATGATGTCGAAACCGGACGCTTCTTCATGCGACTCGTGTTCGATTGCCCGGAAGCCGGGCATGCGGCGATCCACGACCGCATCGCCGACACGGCCACGCGTTTCGCCATGGATTGGAAGCTGCGCGCGCGAAACCGCCGCACGCGAACCTTGCTGCTCGTCTCGCGCATGGATCATTGTCTGGGCGACCTCTTGTATCGCGCGCGCATCGGCGAACTGCCGATGGATGTGGTCGGGATCGTCTCCAACCATCCGCGCGAGTCGCTCAACGTTTCGCTGATCGGCGACATTCCCTTCCATCATTTGCCGGTCAACCGGGACACGAAGCCGCAGCAGGAAGCGCAGATCAAGACGCTGGTGGAAGAGACCGGTGCCGAACTGGTCGTGCTCGCCCGCTACATGCAGATATTGTCGGATGACCTGTCGGCATTCCTGTCGGGACGCTGCATCAACATCCACCACAGCTTCCTGCCCGGGTTCAAGGGCGCAAAGCCCTATCATCAGGCGCATGCGCGCGGCGTGAAGATGATCGGCGCGACCGCCCATTACGTCACCGCTGACCTCGATGAAGGCCCGATCATCGTGCAGGACGTCGAAGCCGTATCGCATGCCGACACGCCCGAGGATCTGGTGCGCAAGGGCCGCGATATAGAGCGGCGCG
The DNA here is from genome assembly GCA_019508115.1 of Sphingomonas sp. GTDB lineage: Bacteria > Pseudomonadota > Alphaproteobacteria > Sphingomonadales > Sphingomonadaceae > Sphingomonas_I. The sequence continues at coordinate 3,311 of JAEKMC010000141.1, read as the reverse complement.
TGCTCGCGCGCGCGGTGGCCTATCAGCTGGAGGACCGCGTCTTGCTGAATGCCTCCAAGACCGTCGTCTTCACGAGTTGAACGGAGTGGCCACTCTGACCGCTTCCCGCCAACAGGCACCCGCTCCGGCGACTATGATGGCGCTGGAGGTGACGATATCGGACCTTCAGGTCGCCGCCGATATCGGGGTCTACGCGCATGAGCATGGTCGCGCGCAACCGCTGGTGGTCGACATCATTCTCAAGATCGATGCTCCCGCGCGCGACACGCTGAATGACACGATCGATTATCAATGCGTCGCCGACGACGCGCATGCGCTGGCGCTGGAAAGAACCGCATTGATCGAAACTTACGCGATGCGCCTGGCCGAACGATGCATTGCTTATCCCAGCGTGCAAGCGGCGGACGTGCGCGTTTCGAAGCCGGGGGCGCTACGCGGCGGCCTGGCGGGAGCGCGGGCATCGCTCGCCCGCGCCGCCTTCTGACCTGCCGCGCTACTCTGGACTGTATAGCCATGATCGCGCAGGACGCGCGTTTCACCAGACCGAATGACAGGGGATGATATTGGCCGAACAGGCGGAACCGCCGATCGAGGATGACGGGGGCGTCGGCGCCATCGGCGACATTTTGGGATTCCATATCCGGCTGGCCCACGGTGCGGTCTATCGCCATTTCACGGAGACCTTCGATCATCTCGACCTGACGCAGAAGCAGGTCTCTGTGCTGTGGCTGATCGACGACCATCCAGGCATCGCGCAGACCGATCTTGCGCGGCGCCTGCAGATGGACCGCGCGACCGTCATGGCGATTGTCAATCGCCTGCAGGCACGCGATTTCCTGGAGCGCGGCAAGTCGACCGGCGACCAGCGCCGCCAGACGCTGGCCCTGCGCCCGGCGGGCAAGGCCGCCTTGGTCGAGGCGCGCAAAGCGATCCTGGAGCATGAGGCCTGGCTCAAGAGCCGCTTCAACAAGCGCGAGATCAAGCAGTTGATCGCCCTACTTGCCCGCATCCACGGTTAGGCGAGGCGCTCAGATCGAATAAAAGTCGACCACGGTCGGAATGGTGTCATTGAGCAGCAATATCTGCTTGCGCGCGATCCGCCACTGCCCCTGTTCATGCCGCAGCGCGTGGCAGTAGCGGCCGAAGAAGTGATACGAGCGGTCCGCGCGCACGTCGTGCAGGAACACCGTGAAGGTTGAGGCGATTTCGGCGGCGCCGTCCTTGCATTCGATCAGGCGGACGTTGCTGATGACGTGGAGGCAACGCGGACGCGGGCGTGAGGCGATCGACTGACCCGATCGCGCACGGACCACACGATCCTCCAGCCCGCGTCGCCCGTCATAATAGATGAGCGAGAGCTCGCAGTCAGGATCCGCGGTCGGCGTCTCCTCGTCCCGCCATGCCGGCATCCAGAACACCGCATCCTCGGTATAAAGCGCGAGCCACTCGTCCCATGCGCCCTCGTCGAGCAAAGCGGCCTCGCGATAGAGCAGATCCTCGGCATCACCGCGGGAGAATATGGGGGTCATTCGGAAACTGCCGCAGCCATGCGCCGCGCCCATTCGCGATAATAAGCATGGTAGAGCGTCTCGTCGCAGAGCTGCGAATCCGCGAGCACGCTCCGTACCGGCGACGCGCCGACCGCGTTGGACAGGACATTGCCGCCGCCCCGGCTCGCGGTCATGCCGCGCGAATAGCCTTGCAGCCAGGGTTCGACACGCCCGGCATGGCCGCGCTGGCAGCTCTCATAGGCGACGGTATCGTCGGGCGTCGCCATACCCGACGGATTGAAGAAATCCTCATATTGGCGGATCCGCTGGCGCCGTGCGGCTTTGCTCTCTCCCTTCGGCGCGACACACCAGGTGCGCATCAAGGTGCGCCCCGGCCCAAGCGGTTGGATCACGCGCAACTGGCTCGATGCATTTTCCGCGATCTGAAGATTGGGGAAGATCGTCAGGTTGCGCATGTTGAAGATCCAGTCGCGCCCAGCGTCGCCATGCCGGGCGGCAATGCTTTCCGCGCTTTCCTGGAGCGGATGGGACTCGCTTATGCCGATCCGCCCCCAGTTGAGTACATGCCCATGGTCGAAGCTGTAGCTACCGCCCTGCACGCCCTCGGCATCCTCGCGCCAGGCCTGCGACTGCTCCCAGATTGACCGCACCGCGATCGCGCCCTCGCCGTTCTGCCGCCGCTCCATGATCCGGATGTAGGAAGGGTGGGTCGAGGTGAAGTGATAGGCATCCGAGCAATTTTCGAGCTGCAATTTCCAGTTCGCGTCATAGGTGAAGGTCACCGCACCCGGCACGAGCTCCAGCCCCTGCTCGGGCTGGCCGACGACGAAATCGAGGAAGCGCGCCGCCCCACCCAAATGCTCCGCGAGCGTCGGCACGTCGGCAACAAGGCTGCCGAAGAGGAAGCCGCGATACTCGTCGAACCGCGGCAGCCGCGCGAGCCCATGATCGCTCCGGTCGAACGCCTCGGCATAGCAGCCGGCGCGCTCCCATTTGATCCCCCGATTTTGGCCCGCGCTGTCGAAGGTCCAGCTATGATAGGGGCAGACGTGCAGCCGCGCATTGCCGGAGGCGGTCTGGGCAACCTGCGCGCCCTTATGCGGACAGGAATTGACGAATGCACCCAGCCGGCCTTCGCCGTCGCGCATCACCAGGACGGGCACGCGGCCAGCCTGCGTCGTGAAGAAATCATGGTGACCGGGTGCCTGCGACGCCAGCCCGAGAAAGACCCATCCGCCCTCGAAAATGTGGCGCATCTCGAGATCGAAGACCTGCGGGTCGCGGAAGATCGCGCGGTCGACGCGGAAAATACGCTCTTCCGGCCTATCGTCGATCAGGCCGGCCGGATCGATCGTCATGTCCCGCTCGTCGCGCCCGATCCGTCCGCTTCGGCGCCTGCCGCGGCGGCATAGAGCGTTGCCGCCCGCAGGAAACAGAAAGCGGCAAGCACGGGCGTGGCGGCGACGATCAGCATCGAATAGCGGATGGCCTCATCGCCGAAACGCGGCGCGAGCAGATCGTTGAGTATGCCCACCGCGGTCGGGCCCGCCGCGTCGCCGATCAGGCTCGCGCCCAGCAGCACAACCGCCGTGGCAAGCGCACGGCGGCGCTCGCCGACGATGTTCACCACTGCGGCGAAAATCGGCGCTTGGTGGATCAGCATGAAGAAGCTGCTGAGCGCGAAACCGCCCAGCCACGCCGCATGCGAGTTGCCGAGCAGGAACAGAGCCTCGGCCGGGCCCGCCAGCAGGCAGGCCATCGCCGGCAGGCCCACCCGCCACGCCATGCGATTTCTAGGCA
>JAEKMC010000140.1 GCA_019508115.1 Sphingomonas sp. | reverse complement strand
GGAGCATAATGCACCTCGAAATCGGCCACCTCGGGGCCGTTCCTGAGGATGCGGTAGCTGCGATAGTTGCGCGACGTCCAAAGCTTGTTGTCGAACCAGATGCCGAGCCCGCCCGCGCCGCGTGCGGTGCCGACGTTATAGAAATCGAGCCCTTCGCCATGATATTGATGCTGGTCGCCTGATCGCAGCTGTCGGTCCGCGAACGCCCACGGCACGTTCTTGCCCCAGCTGTCGATTCCCGACCCCGACGGCGGTTCGGCCGCTTCGAGCGCCCGACCGTAAATGCGGTGCGCCGTCAGATCATTCTCCCATAGAAGATCGTCGTAGCGATACGGCGCGAGTTGGACGGCGGCACGCGGCGCCTTGTCGGTCGGCGCGGACAGCGGCGCGCCCATATGCGGCATCGCCGGCCCATCCTGCGCCTTGCCGGCAAAGGCCGCGAGCAAGGCAATTCCGGCGATCAAGCTCGTTCTCATTCGATCACCTCCGATATGCCCGTGGCAGTGGCTTGCCGCGCGCGATCGGGCGTGGTGCCCGCGCCGGCGAAGGGCCGCAATGTGAAGCCGTAGGTAAGCGGCGCGACCGGGATCCGGTATTTGGCCAATGGCCGCCCATTCGCGTCCCATTGATTATCGCCGCCGACCCCGGCCTGGGCCGCATCGATCAGCAGGCTGACCTGACCATGCGCGACGATGTCCGAGCTTTTCGCCATGCCGGGCGCGCGGCGATCGAGGTCGGCATAAGGAAAGGCGAGCGCGTTGACCGAGAGCGGCCGGTCGCCGTCGACGCGCAGGCCGCCACCCGTCCCGCTCAGCTCAAGCCAGCGCACGTCTACCTTATTGCCGGTCTCCTGCGGCCGCATGTAATCGTGGTTCTGGTCGGCGACGCGACCGCGCCAGAGCGCGATCGGTGCGCCGGTCTTGCGGTCGGCATAGCTTTCGTGGGGTCCGCGGCCATACCATTCAACCGTGTCGAAGGCGGTCGGCAGGCGGAAGGACAGGCCGATCCGCAGCGGATCGGGTAGGTCTGCCTTCGCTGGCGTGAAATCGCCGCGCACCGCGACCGACCCGTCGCCCGCCATCGTGTAGCGCGTGACAAAACGGGCGGCCTCGGTGTCGTAGCGTACCGTCACCTGCGCACGTCCGTCGGGCAGGCGTTCGTCTTCGACCTGTTCGACCCGGCGTGCATCGGAAGCTACCTTCCAGATAACATGCGTGCGCTCGACCCCGGTACCGACGTCATTGTCGGTCAGAGCGCGCATGAAATTCGGGGCACCGCCCTGGAGCAACAGGCGCCCGCCGGCGCTGTAATGATCGACCAAACCGGTGCGGCGGTCGATCGCAAGTTCGGCGCCGTTGGCGGCGAGCGTGACCATTCCCCCACGCGCCGAGGCCGTAACATGCCCGGTCGGAACGGCCGGCGCCGTGACGGTCTTCTCTGCGAGCGTGAATTGCTCCCAGCCGATCAGCTGTCCTGCCGGAACCGCCGCGATTGCGCCTTCTTTGGCGCGTGCCGTGACGGTGACCAGATATTCGGAGCCCGCTTTGCGAGCAAAGGACGGCAGCGGCAGCGCGATCGTCTCACGGGAATGCGGCTGCGTCGCAAGCGCGGGCAAAGGGCCGCGGGCAACGACGACACCATCCTCCTCGATTTGCCAGGCGAGATCGAGACCGGAGAGGTCGTTGAAGTCGTACCGGTTGATCACCGTAAGCCTGCCGGTCGCCGCATCGAAGCCCTCGAACTGGATCGGCGCATAGACCTTGCGCAGCTCGAACAAATGCGGGTTGGGCGTGCGGTCGGACTGGGTGAGCCCGTCGCCGAACTCGAGCTCGCCACCGGGATTAGGACCATATTCGCCGCCCATCCCCCAATAAGGCCGCCCGTCGGCGGTTTTGCGGTACATCGATTGGTCGACCCAGTCCCAGATGAAGCCGCCCTGGAGTTTGCTCGGGTGGGCGTAGATGACGTCCCAATACTCCTTCAGATTGCCGCCCGAATTGCCCATCATATGCGCATATTCGCACTGGATCAGCGGCTGCCGGTAATTCCAGTTCTCGGCATAATCGGCGAGCTTGGCGGCGCTGTCGTACATCGGCGCGTAGATGTCGGCATAGTCGTTGGGGCGATGCTCGTGCTGGTCCGCCCAGGTTCCCCAGCCGAGATAGGAGATCAGCCGGTCCGGATCGCGCGCCTTGGCGGCTGCGGCCGCGTGCGCGAAGGCTGGGCCGATGCCGGCCTCGTTGCCGAGCGACCAGAAAATGATCGAGGGATGATTCTTGTCGCGCTCGACCATGTTGGTGACGCGGCTGACATGCGCCGCATCCCACGCCGGATCGAAGCCGATCTGATACTGGCCGCGCACCTCGGGATGCTTGTTGGCCCAATCCATATAGCCGTGGCTCTCGATATTGGCCTCGTCCATCACGTAGAGGCCGTATTTGTCAGCCAGCTCGTACAGGCGCGGATCGTTCGGATAATGCGATGTGCGCAGCGCGTTGATATTGTTGCGCTTCATCAGCTGGATGTCGCGCTCCATCGATTCCAGCGAAATGACGTGGAAGGTTTCCGGATCATGCTCGTGGCGATTGACGCCGCGGATCGTGATCGGACGCCCGTTCACCGTCACCAGCCCGTCGCGGATCGCGACCGAGCGGAAGCCGATGCGGCTCCAGGTCGATTGCAGGATCGCACCTTTGGCATCGTACAGCTCGACCAGCAGCATGTAGAGATTGGGCGTCTCGGCCGACCAGGGGCGCACGTTTGGCAACGTGGCGGCAAGGCGCACGGTGCGCTCGGCATTGCCGGCCGCGACGGCTGCGCTGCTGGTCAGCAAGATCGTCTTGTCGTCGCGATCGAGTAGGACGATCCGCGCTGTCGTGACCTTCTTCGAAGGCGTCACCGCGAGATCGACCGCGAGTTGGCCGCCTTTGTAGCTAGGATCCAGCCCGGCATGGACGAAGAAGTCGCGGACGCGCGTCTTGGGCGCCGCCATCAGGAACACCTCGCGCTCTATCCCCGAGACGCGCCAGAAATCCTGGTCTTCGAGATAGGAGCCGTCGGACCAGCGATAGATCTGGATCGCGATATTGTTGCGACCCGACCGGACCAGTCTGGTGATATCGAATTCCGAAGGCAGTTTGCTGTCCTCGGAATATCCGACCTTCTGGCCGTTGACCCACACATAATATGCCGATCCGGCGGCGCCGATGTGAAGGATGATGTCCTGCCCGGTCCAGCTTGCGGGAATATCCACATCCCGACGGTAGGAGCCGACCGGATTGGTGGCGTGCGGTATCAGCGGGCGGTTCGCTGGAAAGGGGTAGGTGATGTTGAAATAGCGCGGCTGGTCGAAACCCTCGGCCTGCCAGTCCGCAGGCACCTTGATTTGCTTCCAGCTCGACACATCATAATCGGGCTTTTCGAACCCTGCGGGCAAATGATCGGCATCGGGCGAAAGCGCGAAATGCCAGAGACCCGTCAGCAGCAGGAAGCGGTCGGATTTGGTCCGGTGGCCCGCGATCGCTTTGGCACGGCTTTCGAATGGAAAACCGGTCGCGCGCGCGGGTTCCTTGCCGATTGCGAACACGGCCGGATTTTCCCAATCGGGCCGGTCAGACGAGGCCTGCGGCTGGATCGGTGGTGCAGGAGCGGCTTCGGCAAGTACTGGAAGCGGCGTCGCGACGATCAGACAGGTTGCCAGCCGGCGCGATGCGAACACCCGAATCCTCCCTATCAGCCTGCGCGCCCGTCTTCGCCGTCAGCGAATGGCGTTGTCGCGTGAGTCGACCGCTGCACGCTTCGACGCTAGGTTGAATATCTTGCCGAAACTTGTATGACAAGTGACATGATCAGGTCCGGGAATCCAGTGACAGAACATTCGGCATCGCTCTCCGACGGACTGTTTCGCAAGCTCGAGGCGCAGATCCGTTCGGGCGAGCTCGCACCTGGCTCCAAGATGCCTTCGCAAAAGGACCTGGCCGAGACTGCGAAGGTCAGCCGTACAGTCGTGCGCGAAGCGGTCGCGCGACTGACCGCGCAGGGGCTCACTACTTCGCGCCAGGGATCGGGCGTGTTCGTCGCCGACACCGCGCAATATCAGGCCTTCCAGGTGACGCGTGAGGAGCTGGCCGAACTGACCGACATCATCAAGTTGCTCGAGATGCGGCTGGCGCTCGAAACCGAGATGGCGGGGCTGGCCGCGGCGCGGCGCACTACCGCCGATATCGGCGCGATCCGTGCGGCGTTGCGGCTGATGGACGAGGTGTTCGACGATCCGCAGGCGGCGGCGCGAGCGGACAGCGCCTTTCACCTTGCGATCGCGCGCGCCACGCAGAACCATTATTACGAACGGCTTATCGAGTTCCTTGGGGTACGACTCGTACCGCCGCGCAACATGTACCTGCGTGATGAATCCGATGAAGCGCACAGGGCCTATGCCGCCAAGGTGCGCGCGGAGCATGAGGATCTGGTGGACGCGATCATTCGCATGGATGTCGCACGGGCCCGCGATGCCGCGCGCCACCATATGCAGGAGAGCCTGAGCCGCCACTCGCAACTCAGCGAAACCGCGCTTCTTCAGGCGACCGGCTCGGGTTGAATTGGCCGGATTGACCCGGCCGCGAAACTTGTACTACAAGTTTCGCGGCAAGTTAAAGACAGGCAAGGAGAGGGATCGTGACGATCGGCGAGCGCCCGGCGGGCAGCCCGGCGTCGGGTGGTGAAGCGGTCTTGGCCCCGGTTCGACTGCGGGGCGCAGGCCCAACCCCGGAGACCATCTCGTGAAGCTGCTGGCCGCTGCCATCGCCCTCGTTCTCGCCGCGCCCAGTCCGGCCGCGGCGCCCGCCCCGGCACAGGTCGAAGCGGCGGGTGTGCCGATCGCGGCGGCAACCCGCCTCGCGCGCTGGCAGCTCGCCCGGTTGCGCGACACGTCGCACATTGCGCGTGCTACGGGGGAAACTGCGAACCCACGCGGTTGGGAACGGGCGGCATTCTGGATCGGGATGACCGCGCTGGCCGACGCCGGTGGTCCGCCCGACGTGAAAGCCGCGATCCTCGACATGGGCCGCGCAAATGGCTGGACGCCCGGCAGCCGGCCGTTTCACGCCGACGATCTCGCGATTACTCAATCCTATCTGTGGGCCGTACCGCATGGTGCAGGTCCAGCCGCCCGCACCCCGACGCGCCGCGTTTTCGACCACATCGTCAGCCATCCTCCGAAGGTTGGGCTGGCCTATTATCAGCCGCCAGAAGGCTATGACGCCACAGAATGTCTGCAGCGCTGGTGCTGGTGCGATGCGCTGTTCATGGCGCCGCCTGCGATGCTGGAGCTTTCGCGGCAGACCGGCGACACGCGCTATCGTAGGTATGCGATGCAGGAATTCTGGGCCACGACCGCCTTCCTGTTCGATCCCGCGCAGCATTTGTTCTACCGCGACAGCCGCTTCTTCGAACGCCGCGACGATCAAGGGCGAAAATTGTTCTGGAGCCGTGGCAATGGCTGGGTTTTCGCCGGCCTTGCGCGGATGATTCCGCTCTTGCCGAAGGACAGTCCGGACCAGCGGCGGATGAAGGCGCTGTTCGTCGAGATGGCGGCGCAGCTCAGGGAATTGCAAAAGCCCGACGGCTTCTGGTCGCCGTCGCTGCTCGCACCCGAGGGATCGCCGCCTGAAGCGAGCGGCACCGCATTCTACACCTATGGCATGGCGTGGGGCATTTCGGCGGGCCTGCTGGACGAGAAGCGTTACGGTCCAGCGGTGCGCCGCGGCTGGACGGCGCTGCTCGGCGCGATCCAGCCCGACGGTCGGCTCGGCTGGGTGCAGCAGGTCAGTGACCGTCCCGAAAAGGTCGAGGCGCAGGACACGCAATTTTATGGAGTCGGCGCCTTCCTGCTCGCCGCGACCGAGGTCGCCGGTCTTGAGCGCCAGGGCCGGCTGCGCTGAGATCGAGCGGAGAATATCGTGTACGACAGGACCTATTACGCCACGCATCCCGACATGATGGAATGCGTCAGCAATGAAGAGCTGCGCGCGCGCCATCTGGTCGGCGGGCTGTTTCGCAGCGGCGAGATCATCCTCACTTACTCGCATGGCGAGCGTTTCATTATCGGCGGCGCGGTCCCCGGTAAGGGCGCGCTCGATCTGCCGCGCCAGCAGGAGCCGCCGAGTACCGCAGGTCATTCGTTGCTCGAGCGGCGCGAGCTCGGAATCGTCAATATTGGCACGGGCGAGGGCCGAGTGACCGTAGACGGTGAGACGGTCATGCTCGCCAAATATGAAACATTGTACGTGCCGATGGGGACCACCGACGTCAGTTTCGCCGGAGACGGCGCGCGTTTCTATCTGCTGAGCGTGCCCGCGCACTGCGCTTTTCCGATGCGCAAACTGACGCTCACGGACACCAGTCCGATGGAGCGTGGCAGCCTCGAGGCATCCAACGAGCGGACCATCCACCAATTGATCCTGCCGCACAGCTGCCAGAGCGCCTCGCTTTGCCTCGGCCTGACAATGCTCAAGCCGGGCAGCGTGTGGAACACGATGCCGCCACATGTCCACGAGCGGCGCAGCGAGATCTATCTCTATTTCGACCTACCCGAGGAGGATCGGGTCTTCCATTATATGGGCCAGCCCGACGCGCTCCGGCACATCGTGATCGCGAACGAGGAAGCGGTGATCTCGCCGCCATGGTCGGTGCATATGGGATCGGGCACCCGGGCCTATGCCTTCATCTGGGCGATGGCGGGCGAGAATCAGGATTATGCCGACATGGATGTGCTCGACATCTGCCAGCTCGCCTGATGCCGGCACGCTTCGCTTTCGCCGCCAAGCAATGGGCGGGACGCTGACAGGTTATAACACAAGAAGCACGATCAAATGCGGCATCCGCCCGATGACGAGCCTCTCTCCCTTAGCCAAACGCGCTGCGAATAGCGCATAGCCATGTGAATAGTTGTCATACAACCTTGATCGAAAGCGCGAAGGCGGTTAAAGCGGGACCCAATCAGTAAAAGCTGTTTCAAACAGGAGAGGATCGAATGGGACTGTTCAGCACAACAGCGCTCGCCCGCATTTTGACCGTGGCGACCATGGCTGCGTCCAGCAGCGTCGCGTTGGCCCAGGTCGCGCCGACGCAGCCCGCCAACACGCAGGAAACCGCGCCCCACGCCGCCGAACAGGCCAATCCGCAAAATGTCGGCATCGGCGAGGTTGTGGTGACCGCGCAGAAGCGTTCCCAGCGCCTCCAGGACGTTCCCGTTGCGGTCCAAGTCGTCACCGGCGATCAGCTGCAGGCACAGGGCGTTCGCCAGTTCAGCGATCTGACCAAGGCGACTCCGTCGCTGCTGATCCGTCCCTCCGAGCAGCCGGTCAACAATTCGGTCTCGGTGCGCGGTATCGGCACCTTTGCCTTCTCGCCGAGCGTCGAGCCCAGCGTCGCGGTGCAGATAGACGACGTGCCCGTCCAGTTCCTGGCGCGCGCCTTTGCCGATCTTTCGGATATCGAGCGGATCGAAGTGCTGCGCGGACCGCAGAGCACGCTTTATGGTCGCTCCGCGTCGGCCGGTCTGATCAACATCGTGACGCAAGGGCCGTCCTCGAGGCTGACCGGCCGCATCAGCGGCCTCGCCACGACCGACGACGAATATAGCGTGAACGCCGCCCTTTCGGGACCGCTCACCAGCAATCTCGGTTTCCGTGTGAGCGGCAATTACGACAAGTTTAACGGCAATGTCCGCAACCTGTTCAACGGCGACAAAGTCAACGGTTTCCGCACGCTGTCGCTGCGCGGCAAGCTGGTTTGGGACCCGACCTCGACGCTCAACATCACGCTCCAGGGCGGCTACATCGACGGCAAGACGACGATCGGCCGGCCGTTCATCCGTGTCTCGCCCGACGCGCGCTTGCGCGGGGTCGCGGCTTATGGGCCGAGTGTTTTTGCGCCTGGCGTGACCTTCAGCGAAGACAATCGCGACGTCGTGAACAACATCAATTCAGGGACGGACTACAGCGATTATTCGGCATCGTTGCGCGCGTCGCTCGATCTCGGCTTTGCATCGTTGATGTCGATCACCGCCTATGACAAATTCCGTCAGTTCGACATCCTCGACCAGGACGAATCCGCCATCGCCGCACTGGACAACCGTCAGTTCGGCACATTCCGCACGCACAGCTGGTCGCAGGAATTCCGGCTGGTCTCGCCCAGCCGCAACGCCTTCCGCTACACGCTCGGCCTGTTCTATTCGGATCTTGAGCTGAGCCGTGTCTTTCAGCGCGGACCGTATTTCTCGGTTGCGAACTGGTATGCGACCAACGGTACCAGACAATATGCGGCGTTCGGCCAGCTCGAATATGATCTGCCGACCGGCACGACGCTGATCGGCGGCTTGCGCGTCGGCAAGGGCAAGATCGATTATACCTTCATCGATCACGCCAACGGCGACGCCAAGTTCGCGGGCGCCGATACCGAAAATTACGAGACCTATAAGGCGGGTCTGCAGCAGCGCATCACGCCCGACATAATGGGCTTCCTGACGTTCGCCACCGGCCACAAGGGCCAGGCTTATGATATCGGCACGGGCTTCAACCTGCTGCGGCAGCAGTCCGGCCCGGTGCAGCCCGAGACGTCGAAGGACTGGCAGGTCGGGCTGAAGAGCCAGTGGTTCGACCGTCGCCTGACGCTGAACGTCACCTTGTTCGACACGCGCTTCAAGAATTTCCAGGCGCAGGGCATCGAGACTCTGGCCGACGGCACCATCAACTTCCGCCTCGCCAATGTCGGTCGCCTACGCACGCGCGGCGTAGAGATCGAGGGTGGCCTGCGTGTGGCAAACGACCTCAATTTCTCGGGCGGCGTCACCTACGACGACGCGACCATCACCTCCTTCCCGTTCGCGCAATGCTATCCGGGTCAGACCGCGGCGCAGGGCTGCTCCGGTTCGCCCGCACGCCAGAATCTGGCAGGATTCCGACCGGCCCAGGCGCCGGAGTGGAAGGCGGCCTTCAACGCCGATTACACGCCGCATCTGACGCGCAGCCTCGATGGGCTCGTGCAGGTCGCGTACAGCTACCAGAGCAAGATCAACTTCTCGATCAGTCAGGATCCGCAGTCGGTGCAGCCGGGTTACGGCATTCTCAACCTCTCGGCCGGCGTACGTCAGCCGGACCGCCGATGGGAGATTGTGGCGTTCGTCAACAATCTCTTCAACAAGCATTATTTCTCGAACATCGCCAACTCGCGCGGAAACCAGGGCAATGCGCTGGCCACGCAGAGCTACTTGCCACGCGATTACCGTCGCTACGCCGGCGTACGAGCTTCCTACAACTTCTGATCCGCACGGCTGACGACCCTGACCCTCAGCTTGCGCTCCTGCCGGGCCGCTCCACGCGGCCCGGCATTTTCATCGATCTAAAAGACGATTGAGGCCGGGACACGCGCTCAGCGGCATGCGGTTACGGCGTGCCTGTCTGGAAGCCTTGAAAGGAGTACCGTCAAGCCGCGTGGTGGCTCCATACCGCTCGGCGTGAAATGCGGCAGCACGCCCTACCCGCTATTGCGTCGCGCTGGGTACAGTTTTGACTGAGCCCAACGGAGCGTCGCGCCAGCGCCGTTCCGGCATGCTGATTGAAACGGGCATAGGACAGGCTGCGATGGGACGCTGAACCCAGGCCCGGCGCGCATATGTCGGAGATGATACCGAAGGTGCACGAAGGCACCGACGCCGCAGGCCCGCTGGACGGTGATAAGCGTCGCCGCCCCGCGAGCAGCACCGCATTGGATCGACCCGGCTTTCCGACGGTATCGGGCGTCACACCGCCGCTGTTGGTAGCTCCCAGGGCGGCGTCGGCTGGAACCGGGCGCGCAGCAGGGCGGCGAACAGGGACGCGCTTGCCGGTATCAGTCGCGCCGCGGGCTGCAGTGCGAAGATGCTGACATCGGCCGAGCCTTCATGATCCGGAAGGACGCGTATCAGGCGGCCTGCGGCGAGGTCGGGCCCGACGTCCCATAAGGAGCGCAACGCGATCCCGACGCCGGCGAGCGCGAGCTCCCGCACGACCTCGCTCGAATTGGTGCTGACCAGGCTTTCGCCCTCGAACAGGAGGGGACACCTCGCGCTGGCCAGCCGCCACGGCAGCTGCCCGCGTGTCGCCAGGATACGATGCTGCGGCAGGTCGCCGATGCGAGTGGGGCCCCCGAAGGCCTCCAGATAGGCCGGAGACGCGCAGAGGACGCGACGGCTGGTCGCCAGCCGCTCCGCGATCAGCCCGCGACCGACGTCGGCCGTGATCCGCACGGCAAGATCGATCCGATCCGTGAGCAGATCGCGAAAGTCGTCCGACAGGTCGAGTTCGACGTCCACCTTGGGATAGCTGCGCAGGAACTCGGCGAGCAGTGGCGCCACGTGCAACCGGCCGAAGGACGTCGGAGCCGTTATGCGCAGCGGTCCGGACGGCTCGCTCGCCCTGCCGGCCAGCCGCGATTCGGCGTCGTCGATCGCTGCCATGATCGCCAGGACGTCCTTATGGAAGCCGGCGCCGCTTTCCGTCAGTTCGAGTCGGCGCGTGGTGCGGCGCAGGAGCTGCGTTCCCAGCCGCAGCTCGAGCCGGGCGAGGCGCTTCGACACCATCGCCGGCGAGATGCGCAGTGATCGCGCGGCGCCGGAAAGGCTCCGCGCCTCCACGATCCGGGCGAAAAGCGCGTAGTCCGGATCCACGTATTCGTTCTTCTCAGGAAAAGGTGATTTGAGTTTTGATACTCTACAAGTGCGAGACGGTCTCGTCTATCATCGGGAAGGCGTGATCGCGGGCTGACCGCGCAGGGATGACATACGGTATGACCATGATCGACAAGCACGGCCTGCAGCTCGCCCAGTCCCTCGTGCGGTTCGTCGAGGACAAGGCGCTCCCGGGCACCGGCATCGCACCGGAAGCCTTCTGGACCGGTCTCGCCGATATCTATGCCCGCTTTTCGCCTCGTAACGCGCAATTGCTCGGCGTGCGCGACGAGATACAGGAGAGGATAGACGATTGGCATCGCGCTCGCGCCGGGCAGCCGATCGACATGGTCGCCTATACCGCTTTCCTGCGCGAGATCGGCTATCTGGTGCCGGAGCCGCCGCCCTTCACGATCCGCCCGACCAACGTCGATGCGGAGGTCGCGTTGCTCGCCGGACCGCAGCTAGTCGTTCCCGTGCTCAACGCGCGGTTTCTCCTCAACGCCGCCAATGCGCGCTGGGGCAGCCTGTACGATTCGCTCTACGGCAGCGACGCACTGCCCGGCACGGCGCAGCTTGCTGGATACGATCCCGCGCGCGGCGCGCAGGTCGTCGCCTGGGGACGCGCCTTTCTCGATGAGGCGTTGCCGCTGGTGCGAGGGAGCTGGGCGGGCTTGGCCGACGATCAACCCGAACTGGCGAATCCTTCGCAGTATGTCGGTCGCCGCGGCGCCAGCCGGCTCTTCCGCAACAACGGTCTGCACATCGAGGTTATCTTCGACCGCGAGCATCCGATCGGCAGGAGCGATAACGCCGGCATAGCCGACATCGTGCTAGAGGCCGCGCTCACGACCATCGTCGACCTTGAGGACTCGGTCGCGGCGGTCGACGCCGAGGACAAGGTCGCCGCCTATGCCAACTGGCTCGGTCTGATGAAGGGCGATCTCACCGCCGAGTTCGAGAAGGGCGGGCGCCGCGTCACCCGCGCACTGGAGCCCGACCGCCAATACGAGGCTCCGAACGGCGCGTCCTTCACGCTGCCGGGCCGGTCTCTCCTGTTCGTGCGCAATGTCGGCCATCTCATGACGACGCCCGCTGTCCTGCTCGCCGATGGCGGGCAGGCGCCCGAGGGCATCCTCGATGGCGTCGTGACCAGCCTGCTCGCGCTGCACGACCTCAGGCGGACCGGCGGTTACAGCAACAGTCGCGCTGGCTCGATCTACATCGTCAAGCCGAAGATGCACGGGCCCGACGAGGTGGCATTCACCAATGACCTGTTCGACGCGATCGAGGATCTGTTGGGGCTCGCCCGGCACGTGATCAAGGTCGGCGTGATGGACGAGGAGCGTCGGACGTCGGCCAACCTCGCCGCCTGCATAGAGGCGGTGAAGGACCGGATCGTCTTCATCAATACGGGCTTCCTCGACCGCACCGGCGACGAGATGCATACGTCCATGCATGCGGGCGCCATGCTGCGCAAAGGCGACATGAAGGCGAGCGACTGGATCGCGGCCTACGAAGACCGCAACGTGCAGATCGGACTGGCGTGCGGCTTCTCGGGTCAGGCGCAGATCGGCAAGGGCATGTGGGCGGCGCCCGACCGGATGGCGGATATGCTTGAGCAGAAGATCGGCCATCCACGGACGGGCGCCAGCACCGCCTGGGTGCCCTCGCCGACCGCGGCGACGCTGCACGCAACCCATTATCACCGTGTCGACGTGGCGGCGCGGCAGGTGGAGCGCCGCGTCGAACCGGTCGCACCGCTCGACAAACTTCTGACCATCCCCCTCGCGGGCGGCCAGAACTGGTCGCCCGAGGAGGTACGCGACGAGCTCGAGAACAATGCCCAAGGCATTCTCGGCTACGTCGTTCGCTGGGTCGACCAGGGCGTGGGCTGTTCCAAGGTGCCCGACATCCACGACGTCGGCCTGATGGAGGATCGCGCGACGCTGCGCATATCCTCGCAGCACATGGCCAATTGGCTCCTGCACGGCGTAGCCACCGCAGCCGAGGCGGACGCCGCGCTCTCCAGGATGGCGGCCAAGGTCGACGCCCAGAACGCGGATGATCCGGCCTACCGGCCGATGGCGGGCCGCGAGGCGGAAAGCCTGGCCTTCCAGGCGGCGCGTGCGCTCGTGTTCCAAGGCGTTGATCAGCCCAACGGTTATACCGAGCCGTCGCTTCACCGTTTCCGCGCCATGCGGAAGGAGCAGGCGCGGACGCGACCATGACCGGCACGACGCGAAGTATCGGCATGATCGAGCGCCGGCGGGGGAACTAGGCCATGGAGGCTGCGATCGCCTTGCCGCGCCTGGTACGGATTGGTGAGGGTGCTTCACCGAGCTCGCGACCGTCCTCGATCAGCTCGGTCTCGGCCGGCCGCTGGTCGTCACGGATCGCTTCCTGGTCGACAGCGGGCGCGTCGCGGTCCTGGTGGGCGGGCTGACGGCCGCCGGCATCTCCGCGCGCATCTTCGCCGACACCGTGTGCGATCCCACGATCGCCTCGATCGAGGTCGGCCTCGAATATCTGAAGTCGGGCGATCACGACTGCGTCGTGACCTTCGGCGGGGGTAGCCCTATCGACAGGAGGAGGTTCGCGCGGATCCGGCGGGCGCGATGGAGGTCGCCATGGCGGCGATGCGCGCGACTCTAGCCGCGCGGACGGCGGTGAAAACCGCCCCGGGACAGACCAGGAATGTCTGAATTGCTGTCTGAACGCGCAATTCTCCCGTCGGGAAAATCACGGTTTTACAACGTGAAAGGTGGTGGACGCACTAGGGCTCGAACCTAGGTCCCGCTGATTAAGAGATGCTGATATAATTAAGTCAAAACAGTGGCTTAGCTGCATTCTTGTGCCACATTAACTTACAAAAGTTCATGGTTCGACACATTCAACGACGCTAGCTGACGACACAAATCGGCCACGCGGGAATGTCCGTTCTGCGCCGAATTTCGTACGCCGCCACACGTCAGCGGCACCCGAAAGCGTCCGTTGAGTCCGACGAACTTCGCGACGTCGGCTGGTTGCCCGCCACTTTCCGTCACACGGAGAACGGCAAGGAAATTGAGCTTCTTCTATCCAGCTATCGGCTCATCGGAAGGGATGCCGGCTCTCTCTTGCACGCAAGATGAGTTGGGCCCGCTGCTCTGCTCAAATGACGTGGAGATCACTGCTGAAAAAGTGAGAAATCCGGCAGCGGACGCGCTTGGAGTTCGGTTCCGTTTCCGCTCGCGGAGCGCCACGGCTCGTGTCTTTCCACTCTCGGGCGAAAAGCGACGCTTGTCGTGAGGCTCGGGTATCGATATCAGACAGCGGAAATAGAATGGATTGGGAGGGCTCTCATGCGGCGCAGCTTACTCGGATTGGTGATGCTTTGTTTGGGGCATGCCGTACCCGCTGTGGCCGGGGACCTGCTCACCTACCAGGTCCCGCCGGCCCTTCTTTATACCAATCACAATGACGACTTCACCGTGCAGGTCCGCACGCCCGGCGGGGAATGGAAGGACCTCTACGAATGGAAAGTGATGGTCGATCTCGACCAGCGGCAAAATGCGTCGATGGTTTATTTCGATTTCACTGGTTCCGTCGAGCTGCGCATCCAGAAAAATAATGGGATCCTGTCGAAGGTCAGCGTGGGACCGCGTACCGGCGCGCCGAAGGCGGTGATACGCGACGACAAGGTCTACATCACGTTGGACCACCCGCAGAATTTCGCGGTCTTCTTCGACGACGATCATCTGCATAATCTGCACGTCTTCGCCGGCGCCCCCGTTCCGCTCGCGGTTGGCCCCAATGTCCGGCGCTTCGGACCGGGCCTTCACGTGCCCGAGGGCGGCGGCGGAATGTTCGAGGCGCATTCGGGCGAGACGATCTACATGGATGGAGGGGCGGTGTTGCTCGGCACCTTCCACGTTGGCGGCGCGCATGACGTCAAGATTATCGGCCATGGACTCATCCTCCCGCCGGCCGGCGCCAAGGGCGAGCAGTTCCTGATCGAGAAGTCGCAGAACGTGATCTTTGAAGGGCCGATCGTGGCACAGGCCGATGCCGGCGTCGGACGCTCGGTCATGTCCAAGGACGTCCGCATCGCCGACGTGAAGGCGATAACCGGCGGCCAATGGAGCGACGGGATCAATATCTACAGCTCCGAGCGGGTGACGCTGGATCGGCTGTTTCTGCGCACGTCCGACGATTGCGTGACCGTCTACGCACATCGTGGCGAGATATACGGGGATTCACGCGACATTCGCGTTACCAACTCCACGCTCTGGGCAGACATTGCGCACGCCATGTTCGTGGGCATCCACGGCAACACGATCAACCCGGAGACGATCGAGCGCGTCACGTTCGACAATATCGACGTGGTCGATGTCGACGAGGACGATCCACCCTTCGAAGGCGTCATGTCGATCCTTGCAGGGGATTCCAACCTCGTGCGCGATATCACCTTCAGCAACATCCGCGTCGATCGGATTGAGGAGGCAAAGCTCTTCAATTTCCAGGTCGGCTTCAACGGCAAGTATAACACCAGCCCCGGTCGCGGCATTCAGCAGGTCGTTCTGCGCAATGTCAGCTACACGGGCCTCGGCATGCCGAGCGCCTCCGTAATCGGCGGCTATGATGCGCAGCGTGGCGTCGACGACGTGCTGCTGGACAATGTCACGATCGGCGGCCGCAAGATCGACCTGCGCGATCCCGAGATCGTGAAGGTCGGCCCGTTCGCGACCCATGTGCGGGCGAAGTGATCGCGGCGATGCTGGCCGCGGCGGCCGTCGCCTCCGCCCTCCTCGCCAAGGGAGAGGAAATTGCAGGTATCGATACCAAACAGCTTGATCGGAGCCAGACGCTCTTCCTTCCCCGATACCAACGGAGAGTCCCAAAGATGCCTTTCGATCGCGAGCTGCCAGGTCTGATTCAGCGCCTGAGAGGAGGGGTATCGGCCTCCTCCCTTGCGCTGGCCTCCCTTCTCGTCGCCAGCGCCATGCCCGGGGCTGCCTGGGCCGGGAATGACGGCACGAGCCATCAAAATCCGGCGCCAGCCAGGCCGGCCGGCCCCTGTGATATCTACGCCGCGGCCGGCGCGCCCTGCGTAGCGGCCCACAGCACGACGCGTGCGCTCTACGCGGCTTATGCGGGGCCGCTTTATCAGGTGATGCGGCAATCCGACGGAAAGACGCGTGACATCGGCGTCGTACGGGCAAGCGCTTCGCCGCATCGCGACGCGGGCGGCTATGCCGACGCTGCCGCACAGGACGCGTTCTGCGCGGACACCCATTGCTGGATCACCAGGCTTTACGACCAGTCGGAAAAATATAACGATCTGGTCCAGGCGCCGCGCGGATATTTCAGCGGCCCTGCCATGGGCGGCGCCAACAATTTGCCGCTGGCCGACATGGCCCCGATCACCATCATGGGGCACAAGGCTTATGGCGTCTTCATCGCGCCAGGCATGGGCCTCCGCCTGAACGATGCGAAGGGCACCGCGGTCGACGACCAGGCCGAAGGCCAATATTGGGTGATCGACGGCCATCATTATAATTCCGGCTGCTGCTTCGACTATGGCAATGCCGAGATCGACAGCCGCGACGATGGCAACGGCACCATGGAGACCACCTACTTCGGCAACGCGACAGCCTGGTATCATGGCAGCCCGCCGGGACCGTGGATCATGACCGATCAGGAAAACAACCTTGTCGGTTGCGTGAATGCCGATAGGTCGAAGCTGTGCGGGACGCTTCCGACCATGTCCTCGCGCTTCGTAACGGCCATGGCGAAGGGCGAACCGCATCATTGGGCCACGCTCGGCGGAGACGCGCAGCAGGGTCGCCTTGCCACCATGTTCGATGGGCCCCGGATCGACATCACCTACGATCCGATGCGCAAGCAAGGGGCAATCCTCCTCGGCAATGGCGGGGACAATAGCAACGCCTCGCAGGGGACCTTTTACGAAGGCGCGATGACCGCCGCCGGCACTTTTCCGTCCGAATCCGCCGACGAGCTGGTGCAGGCCAATATCGTCGCAGCGAAATATGACGTGCCGGCGGTGACGCTGGCGCCTGCCGCGTCCGCAGCGCCATCGCTGCGGCTTCAAACCTTCGCACCTTCGTCGACCAGGGAGATGGTCCTTTCATTCACCAATCGAAGCGCGGTGCCGGCGACCGGAGTTACGCTCGGCATTCTGCCGCCGAAGGGATGGACCGCCTATCTTTCGGGCACCCGGCAGAAATCGAAGACCTTCGCGGGGCCGATCGCGCCCGGCGCCAGCGTGGCCGCCACTTTCTCGATCGCTTCGCCCGTATCGGTCTTTAATGGCGACCTAGGCGGCAAGGCGATGTGGGCAGTGAATGGCCAAAGCCGTTCGGAGACCGCGATCCTGAAAGTGCGCAACGTCGCACCGATCAAGATCAACGAATTCCGGATCAGCGATGGCTCGTCCAGCGCCACTAATTCCTTTATCGAGCTCTACAATGCGGGCCGGCGCGAAATCGATATCTCGCGCTGGAACCTGACCGAACACCCCACTGGGCAAGCAGTCTTCTCGTCCGTCGCGATTCCAGCCGGGGCGAAGCTGGGGGCTGGCCGTTTCTACGTGCTGGGGCTTTCAAATTCCGGTCTCGCGGTTGCGACCCGGCCCGGCGACGCCGCCATCCATGTCAGGGATGTTACGGGAATGAAAGCCGGCGACACGATCAGGATCGGCATCGGCGCAGACCTTGAAACACGCAGGATCGCCAATTTGGGGAGCGCGGCTGGAAGCGCCACCACGGTGTGGCAGCCGCTTCCCGACGGGCCGATGATCGAAATTCCCGCCGGATCGACGAACGTGCCGGTGGCGAGCACCACGGGCTTCGCGGTCGGCGGCAAGATCGCGCTCGGCTATGGCGCACCATCCGCCACCACCGGCCGAGATGTCGAGCGGTACGAAATCGCTACCGTCACCAGCGTGGGGAAACCCGGCACCCAGGCCTATCTGAGCAAGGATGCTCCCAAAGGCGCATCCGAGATCAAGGTGACATCGGTCGAGAACATCTCGCCGGGCGATCAAATCAGGCTCGACATCGACAGCGTCGGCCACGGAATTGAAACGGTGACGGTCAAGTCCGTTGGTAAAGCCGCCAAACGCAATTGGCTTATCGCCGACAGCAAAGCGGGTGCGACAAGCATCGTCATCCGACCCTCCAGAGGCGGCCCGACGGACCCGAGGGCTTTCGCCAAGGACGACAGGATCGAGGTGGGTATGTCGACCAACACGGAAACGGTCACCGTTGCCGCCGTCGAGGCCGAGGAAGGCGGGGTCAGACTGCGTATTTCACCGGCCCTCGCCAGGGCGCACATCGTTGATGAGGACGTCGTCGAGCCGGGCACCGGCCTGGAGCTGACGGATGCGCTGAAATTCAATCACGCGGCCAATCTTCCTTTCAGCGTTCGCGGCACGGGAATCAGCTTTTCCCCGGCATCGCAATATTCGCACGTCAGTAATGAGCCGGTCCTGCCGCTCGGCACAGGTATCATGCTCGATCGGCCATTGAGCCTGCGTCACGCGACCGACGCGGTCGTGCAGGTGGCCGGGATGACCGGGATGGCCTGGTCGTCGACAGCCTCAATTACGGAGAATTGGTCGATCCATGGGCGTCCGAAGGCGATCAGTCTGCGTCCGGATCCGAGCAAGGCGGCTGCTTCGCGCCCGTACCCGGCACCCCATCACGGACCAGGGTGACGACCGACGGCAGCGCGGGGCGTTTTCCGGATGGGCGCGACACCGACAGCAATTGCGTCGATTTCCGAATCCCCGATGCTACCGTCCTTGCCGTCGAAGCCATGGCGGGCGCGACGAATATCAAGGTGGAGGCGGTTGCCGGCTTCCATGCCGGCCAGAAGGTGACGATCGGCAGCGGCAATCAGGCCGAGACCGCCCGTGTCGCAGACGTGGGGACAGCCGGATCCGCCGCGTTGCGCCGTGCAGCACCGAAGGGAGCGAACAACCTTGAGATCATGGGCGGTCGGCATTTCCGCGAGGGTCAGTCGATCACGATCGACAGCGGCCCGAATGCCGAGACCGGGGTCGTCCTCTCGGTCCGCTTTGCCGGCCCTGCCGCGACGATCGCTCTCGCCTCGCCGCTGGGCTTCATGCATGAAATTGGAGCACAGGTCTCCGGCACCGGCATAACCCTGGCCGCCCCGCTGACCCGCGCGCACGCTGCGGGAGATCAGATGACGAGCGACCTTCCGACCCCGGGCGCGCCAAACAGATATTCCGGTGCGGGACTGCGAATGTGAGGAAGCCGGGGCCGTTCGCAACCGACGTGCGGGCGACGTGATCGCGGCGATCCTAGCGATGGCGCTCGCCGCCTCCAGCCCCGCTGCCGGCCTCCCCTGGCAGGCGGACATGGGCAACGGCATGTACCGGAATCCCGTCCTCGCTGGGGATTATTCGGACCCGGACGTCGTGCGCGTCGGGCAGGATTTCTATCTCGTCGCGTCCTCCTTCACCAACGTGCCCGGCCTTCCGATCCTGCATTCGCGCGATCTGGTGAACTGGACCATCGTGGGACACGCGCTCCACCACCTTGAGCCGGCGGCGCATTTCTCGACTCCGCGCAGGGGCGGCGGCGTATGGGCGCCTGCTATTCGCTATCGGAACCGGCGCTTCCTGATCTATTATCCCGACCCGGATCGTGGGATTTATCTGGTCACTGCAAAGGATCCGCGTGGGCCATGGACAGAGCCGATGCTGGTCTGGGACGCGAAGGGCGCGATCGACCCGGCTCCGTTCTGGGACGCCAAAGGGCGCGGCTGGCTCGTCAATGCGTGGGCGGGCAGCCGGGCAGGCTTCAACAACATCGTCACGCTCAACCGGCTGAGCACGGACGGTGCGCACGTGGTCGGCAAGGGGCGCACGATCATCGACGGCAAGGATTTCGCGCCGGTGGCGACACGCGATGGTGTCCGCCGCTGGAGCGTGATCGAGGGGCCGAAACTCTATCGGCGCAACGGCTGGTTCTACCTGTTCGCCCCCGCCGGCGGCGTGAAGCAGGGCTGGCAAGGCGTGTTTCGCTCCCGCCGCATCGAGGGGCCGTACGAAGCGCGGAACGTCATGGACCAAGGCACCACCGATATTAACGGCCCTCACCAGGGCGCATGGGTGACAACCGCCCAAGGCGAGGACTGGTTCATCCATTTCCAGGACCGCGACGGCTATGGCAGGGTGGTTCACCTGGAGCCGATGTCCTGGCGCGGCGATTGGCCGGTGATCGGAACCGATCCCGATGGCGACGGCCGGGGCGAGCCGGTCACGGTTCATGCCAAGCCCCGCGTTGCGGCGCAGGTGTCGAGCGTGCCGCAGGCGAGCGACGACTTCGCCGCCGGCATCGGGCCCGCGTGGCAATGGAATAGCGATCCTGGCGCGGATTGGGCGCGGATAGCGGGCGGCAAGCTCCGGCTGAAATCCGTCACCGCGTCAGCGAACCTCTACGAGGCGGGCAACCTGCTGTCGCAGAAGCTACCGGCGCCAAGCTTCAGCGCCACCACGATCGTTACCTTCGCACCCCTTCGTGTCGGCGAGCGGACCGGGCTGGCGATCGCGGGTCACAGCTACGCCTTCATCGGCCTGGAGAATATGGCGGAGGGCATCCGCCTGATCGAGGAAAGCTCAAGCGATACGACCGTGCATCGTGTGACCGGGCCGCTGGTTGCAACCGGGCGCATATGGCTTCGTCTGCGCGCTGAGCCGACCATACTGGACGTGCCAGGACCGCCCGAGGCGGAATTTGACCTGCCCGCCATGCACAAGGCGATCGAGCCCAAGGTCCGCTTCTCCTACAGTCTGGACGGCCGCAGCTTTGTCGATCTGGGCGAGGCCTTCGTTGCGGATCAGGGGCGATGGACCGGCGCGCAGATTGGCCTGTTCGCGACCGCTCCCTATGGAACGCCGGCTGCTGTCGCGACCAGCGTCGGACATGCCGATTATGAAAGCTTCACTGTCGGCCGTTGATCCGGACATCACGGCGACCTTTTCTCTTTGGGCTTAGCGCTTGTCGCCCGGCGGTCCGGTCGATCCCCGAATCTGCAACGTGAATTCGCAGCGCCGATGGTGCGTCTCGATCCGTTCGCCTGCACGACGCTGCCGCGCCATTTCGAACAATATCTCCACCGCTGCTGATGCCATCTCGGCCAGCGGCTGGTGGATCGTGGTGAGTTGCGGCCAGACTGTCGATGCGATTGGAGTGTCGTCAAAGCCGGCAACGCTGAGCTGTCCCGGCACGCGGATGCCCAGGCCATGCGCGACCGCCATGATTGCCGCCGCCATGTCGTCGTTGCTCGCGAACACGGCCGTAGGGCGCGCCCTCGCATTGCGATCCAGCAATTCCCTTCCGACGTTCAGGCCGGATCGATAGGTGAAGTCGCCATTGGCAAGGAAGTCCTCTCTCGTGGCGATACCAACCTCGGCTATCGCCGCGCGAAACCCCTCCTCGCGACCTCTGGCGGTCGAATGAAGCGGGTCGCCGCGCACGAAGGCGATCCGGCGATGGCCAAGCTCGAGCAGGTGCCGCGTAAGGGACCGGGCGCCCTCGAAATCGTCGATCGAGACGGATGACGAATAGGAGCGCGGATCCGCGGTAGCAAAGCTGAGCGCGGGAACCTGCGCGTTCCACAAAATCTCCATCGCTTCCATATTGTCGCAAAGCGGCGGCGGCAGAACGAGACCATCGACGCCCAGCTCGACGATCTTGCGGACCGCGTCGATGCCTCGGGGGTGCCCCGCGGTCGGCTCGATGACGAGCTGACATCCAAGCTGCGCGCTCTCGGCGAAGGCACCCATGAGGAATTCGCCGAGATTGGAGGAACGCGGATTGCTGAAAAGGACGCCGAGCTTGACCGTGCCCGAACGCGCCGCACGGGCAGCCAGATTCGGAACATAGTTGAGTTCGCGAATCGCGGCTTCGACCTTCTCACGCAGAGTCGCGCGGACGCCCTTCGAACCGTTGACGACACGGGAGACCGTCATCGACGACACTCCGGCATGGCGCGCGACGTCGTGCACCGTCGCGCCATGTCGGCGGGGCCCCTCCAGGGCGGTTGCCGTCGCATCATCCTGCTTGCGCGCCATCAATCTCTGCCGCTCCCCATCGGCGCCATCTGCAGGATACGGATCCCGCATTTCTTTGGTTGAGGCCGATCGGCGCCAGCCGCTTCGCCCTCCAGTTTTCCGTTTGCAGCCGCGACTCAAGACCGAGTCGCACCAGTCGATGTTGGTTATCAGATAACGATACCAATCATGAACGAGATGGCAAGGGGCTTCCAGCGGCGCGAAAGCGCAGCAAAAATACCACGAGGGCAATCTGCTCATGAGGCTGCGATCAGGTACATCATCCTCGGCAAATAGAGGATTTCCGCGCGGATCCATGGACTTGGGCGCCGCTGCCCATGCGCGTCGAACCAAGGGACAAAATAAGTCAGACAAATTCCCTGTTGCGTATCGAATCAGTTATCGGTAACAGAATCCATACCGATCTAAGTCGGTGGAGAGCGGTAAACCGCCGAAGAGGATGCCCGGAACTCGAGTCGCTTCGCGCGGCCGCCGCACATCTCCTTGGTTGGCTTCGGCCGCACCGCACTGGCAAAGACCAGAATTGAGGAGGGGACGGGATGACTAAGAGGATTTCCACGATCGCGGTGCTGCTGTGCACGACCGCCACCGGGACCGCATTCGCGCAGAACGTCCAGACGACGGCCGTCCAGGCCCAGTCCACGAGCGACCAGGCCGCCGAGGTTGTCGTGACCGGCGTGCGGCAGAGCCTGAAGACCTCGACCGCGGTCAAGCGCAACGCGCCCGAGGTGGTCGACTCCATTTCATCCGACGACATCGGCAAGCTGCCCGACCTGAACGTGGGTGAGACGCTGACGCGGGTGCCGGGCGTCCAGGCCTATCGCTTCGGCGGTGAGGCGGCATCGCCCGCCGGTGTCGGGAGCGGCCTGACGATCCGCGGCTTATCTGGCCAAACGGCCTCGCGGGTGGACGGCCGTGCCTATTTCACCGCCGGTCAGCGCGAATTCAACGTCGAAGGCGCGTCGCCGGGGACGGTCGCGGGCATCGACGTTTACAAGAATCCCTCCGCCGAGCATATCGAGGGTGCCATTGGCGGGCTGATCAACATCCGCACGCGCCAGCCGCTCGACTTCAAGGGCACGACCGCGACGGTCGCGGTCGGCGGCCACTATAATGATCTTGGCAAGAAGCTCACCCCGGACGTGTTCATGCTGGGTTCGTCGCGCTGGCGCGCGGGCGACGGTGAGATGGGCCTGCTCCTCTCTGGCAATTATTCGAAGACGTTCAATCGCGGTGATAATGATCCAAACAATGGCGGAGCATCGTTCAGGCGCGTAATCGCCGCCAACAGCGCGGAATATATCGGTAACGCAGCCTATAACCAAAGCTATGCCGGCCGTTCGGACGTGTCGGTGCTGGTCCCGGTCGCGAATCCGACGACGCTCACGGCCGCGCAGCGCGCCAATGTGATCTCTGCGATCGCGGAAACCAACAATGCCAACGAGGAAGATTATATGCGCACCCGCAAGGGCGTGAGCGCATCGTTCCAGTGGCGGCCGAGCGCGCAACTCGAATTCTACATTGACGGGACCTACAACGATTATCTGTACCATCAGCGCTACCGTTTCCTGAACACAGCAGACAGCCCCTACGTCCAGAATCTCGTGACCATCCCGTTCACGGTCGACGAGGAACTGGCCAATCGCAACGCGAACGGCGGCGCGAACGACGTGCTCGCCTCGGCGCGGCTGGGCGGGGGCACGTTCCTGAATTCGGGCCTCTCGACTACGGGCGGCGAGGAGCATCACCGCTACCAGACGGGCATCATCGCCACCGGTTTCAAATGGAAGCCGACCGATCATCTGGATGCGAATTTCGACTTCGCCTACATCAAGGCGCGCCAGTTGCAGGATAATCGTGCGGTCACGATGCTCGCCAAGAGCGGACAGACCTGGAATCTCAACCGCGACCTCACGACCAAGATCCCGCAGCTCCAGATTGCGGGCCCCGATCTAGCCAATCCGGCCACCTGGGTGTTCGGCCAGTACAATAACGGCACCAACCAGATCTGGCACGACAACGGCGTGTCGGCCGCGCTGGACCTGAAATACCGGTTCGACGCCGGCTTCCTGAAGGACATCAAGGTCGGCGCCCGCTACGCGACGCAGCGCGACCGATATAACAATTACTCCTACACTGGGAAAAACCTGACGACCAACGGCCTGGCGCTCGCCGGCGACCAATCCAATGCGATCCCGGTTACCGCCATGCAGGACCTGACCGAATTTGCACCAAGCAACTTCCAGCTCGGCCAGGCGGGTTATCCCGGAGGTTTCATGGTCTTCAGCTCCGACGATCTGACGGGCAATCAGGTGCGCGGGCGCTTCGCGAACGCCGGCATCCCCGCGAACGACGCGATCCCCGAAAACCTGCTCAACCGGCGCTTCTTCAGCGAGAAAACCTATGCCGGCTACGCGGTGGCCGACTTCGGCTTGCTCAATGACATCGTCACCGGCAACGTCGGCGTCCGTGTTGTGAAGACCGACACTTTCGTCCGTGCCCAAATTACCGATGTGGCTGGCGGAACGCCCATAATCCGGCCGAACTCCACCAGCTCATCCTATACCGACGTGCTGCCAACAGTGAACCTGAAGGCGCAACTGACGGACAAGGCCGTGATCCGGTTCGGCTACGGCAAGGGCATCACCCGGCCCGATTTGGGCTCGCTCAACCCGACCATCATCGTCAACCCCACGAATGGAACCGGCGGCGTCGGCAATCCGGACCTGAAGCCGCAGCGCGCCGACAGCTACGACGTCACGTTTGAATATTATCAGTCGCCGGTGAGCTATGCCTCGATTGACTTCTTCTACAAACGCATCGACGGCTTCTTCAGCGGCATCTCGACCTGTCAAACCGTCCCGACAGCGACGCCCTACAACCAGATCGTGCCGAACGGCTGCACCGGCAGTCAATATTTCATCACGCAGACCGTCAATGCGGCGCGGGGTACCGCAAAGGGCGTGGAAACGGCGGTCCAGACCTTCTTCGATTATCCCTTCCTGCCGGATTTCATGCACAAGTTCGGTGCCAGCGGTTCATTCACTTACGCCGATACCAAGAACCCGCTGGTGCTGAACGGCGTGCGTACGATCACGCCTCAACCGCTGACTTCGAAATATAATTACACGTTGGCCGGTTTCTTCGACAACGGCAAGATCTCGGCTCGCGTGGTCTATACCTGGCGCTCGGCGGCGGTCCTGGGCGGCGTCTCCCCCAATCCGCTGGATGGCCGTTATTTCAAGGCCTACGGTTTGCTCGACGCTTCAGTCACGCTCAAGCTGCCGCGGAATTTCTCGCTCGCGCTTACGGTCGCCAACATCACCAACAATGCCCCCGACCGCTATGCTGGCGAGCTCGCCCTGGCGACGGGCATTCTGCGCCAACACTTCGTGAACGGCCGCAATTTCGGGGCCACGCTCCGTTACACGTTCGGCGGCTGACCGCCATCATTCCTCCCCCATGGGGCGCCTTCGGGGCGCCCCTTTTTTTGTCCCGTAAATTCGGCACGGCTGCGCGACCGTAAAAGGCGCTTCGCGCCGCGCGCAAGCGCTTTGCGATTCCCGGATCAATCGGTGCAGATCGGTTTTAGCGGCGCAGGCGCATCTGCTCGGCGATCAGATATGCGCCGACCAATCCTGACGGCTCCGCACAGCCTGGAGGCGTGATGCGCACGGCAGCCGCATCCGGCGTCCAGGCCGCGGCATAGCCGCCAAGGAGAGCCAGGGTTTTCGAGCGGATATCGCTAAAGAGTCTGTGCTGGGACATCACGCCACCGCCAAGCACGATATGCTCAGGCGCCGTGGTCAATATCAGTGCGGCACAAAGGTGGGCGAGATAGTGAGCCTCCATGTCCCAGGCTGGGTGCCCTTTTGGCAGCGTGTCGAGCGAACCACCCCATGCCGTCTCGATTGCCGGACCGCTGGCCAGACCCTCGAGGCAATCGCCATGGTAGGGACAGACTCCCTGGAAATCCCGATGCGCCGGGTGGCGCTGAAGCCGGAGATGGCCTGCCTCAGGATGCCCCAGCCCCTGGACCATCCGCCCTCCACTGATGAGGCCGACCCCGATACCGGTCCCTACCGTCACATAAGCTACCGCGTCGCGCCCCTGCGCGGCACCTGCTCGCGCTTCGGCAAGGGCTGCCGCATTGACGTCGGTGTTTATGCCGGCCGGCACGCCCAGCGCCTCACCGAGCTGGCGAGGCAGGTTAGTTCCTCGCCAGCCGGTCTTCGGCGTGGTCGTAACGGCGCCATAGCTGATTGAGGTGCGATCCAGGTCGAGTGGACCGAAACTCGCTATGCCCAGAGCCTCGATTGATCCACGGGCCGCGATAGCGGTGCGGAAGAAGGCGATTATCGATTGAATGGTCTCATCAGGATCTGTCGTCGGAATGCGGGCCCGTTCGATCGAGCCATGCTCGGCAGAGCCGATCGCGCAGACCATCTTGGTCCCGCCGGCCTCCACGGCTCCGTACAAGGGCGAAGCGCTCATCGTGCGAGCCATCCTCCATCGACGGCGAGGATATGGCCGGTGACGTAATCGGAGGCGGCGGAGGCGAGGAATACGGCGGCGCCGCCGAGGTCGGCGGGGTCGCCCCAGCGGCCGGCTGGGATGCGGTCGAGGATG
>JAEKMC010000139.1 GCA_019508115.1 Sphingomonas sp. | reverse complement strand
CATGGCCTGGCACGGCGCGGTCGTTCCGGATGATTTCTGGTCCGAGCTGCGCCACGAAGGCCTGATCCGCGCCGACGCGCCCGTCCCAACCCAAATGGTTCCCCCTCATGGGGAATGACGAGCGCGACGCCCAGACGCGGCCCATGGTGCGGGTGACGCGGCGCCTCCCCGAAACCGTCGAGGCCGCGCTTTCTTCGCGATATGGGGCTGTGCTCAATCCATCCGACGCGCCGCTGGATCGCCCGTCGCTCGAACGCGCGATGATGGAGGCGGACGCACTCGTTCCCACCATCACCGATCGCATCGATGCCGAGCTGCTGGCGATGCCGGGCCGACGCGTCCGCATCCTCGCCAATTATGGCGCCGGCGTCGATCATATCGATCTGGCCGCCGCGCGCGCAGCCGGGGTGGTCGTCACCAACACGCCCGGCGCGCTGACGGAGGCGACTGCCGAGCTCGCGATTCTGCTGATATTGGCGGCAAGCCGCCGCGCGATGGAGGGCGACCGGCAATTGCGCGCCGGCGAATGGCCGGGCTGGCATCCGACGCATCTGGTCGGACAGGGGCTCTCCGGACGCGTGCTCGGTCTGGTCGGATTCGGACGCATCGCGCAGGAGACGGCACGCAATGCTCGTGCCCTGGGCATGCGCATCGCTTATTACAGTCGCAGCCCCGCCGGCCCTGAAGTCGAGCAGGCGCTGGACGCGGTGCGCCTGCCGAGCCTCTCGGCGCTCGCCGAGACGGCCGACGTGGTTTCGTTGCACGTTCCAGGGGGCGCCGAGACCCATCGCATGATCGATGCCGCCTTCTTCGCGGCGATGCGGCCCGGTGGCATCTTCATCAACACCGCGCGCGGATCGGTCGTGGATGAGGCGGCGCTAGCAGAGGCGCTGACGTCGGGCAGGCTGTCTGCGGCCGGGCTCGACGTCTATGCGGACGAACCCGCCGTCCATCCCGCGCTGGTCGCACATCCGCACACCGTGCTGCTGCCCCACCTCGGCAGCGCCACGATCGAGGCGCGCACCGCGATGGGCATGCAGGCGCTCGCCAATCTCGACGCTTTCTTCGCCGGGCGCGAGCTACCCGACCGTGTCGCCTGAACTCATTCTCTCCGGCTGGCTCGCGGATGCGCTTGCGCGGACGCGCGGACACCCTCTCATCGTGGGCATTTGCGGCCTGGCACCCACGATACGGCGCTCGGTATCGTGACGCTGGACAGGTTACGCGCCGGCGAACCGACCCGGTTGCCGCGCTTCGACAAGGCGCGCGACGATCGGGCGCCGCCCGACGCATGGCCCGAGGCCTGCGCGCCCTGCGATCTGGTCATTTTCGAAGGCTGGTGCGTCGGGGCGGTTCCGCAGGCGGAAGGCGCGCTCGCCGAACCGGTCAACGATCTCGAACGGATCGAGGACCCCGACGCGCGCTGGCGCAGGGCGGTCAGGAACAGGAGTCCGATCTGCGGCGGACCGCAGGGGAAGGGGTCGGCCTCATGGACGAAGCCGCCGTCGCGCGCTTCGTCCAGCATTACGAGCGGCTGACCCGCCACATCCTTCAGGAGATGCCGGGCCGGGCCGACATGGTGCTGCGCCTTTCGTCCGACCGCAGCTGCCATGGGATCGAAAGCGCGTCCTCGCGGCAAGAAGGGTTGCCAGCGGCCGATCTTTCGGCGACATGATGAAATATCAAAAAGGGAATCTGGAATGTCTGTATCCGGTCTAATCGAAGGGTTTCGCCTGACGCGGATGCAATTCGCACGGGATCGCGTCATTGGTGACTCGCAGGTCTGCGCGGATGAGGCGCAGGTCGTGGCGGTCGAGATCATCGACGATGCCGGCCGGGTCGGGCTGGGCTTCGCGCAATCTTTGTTCGTGCCGCTTCCCAGCTCCGAGGAAATCGAGCGCGTTTTCCGCATCGAGGCCTGGCCCGCGCTCGAAGGGCGCCATCCCTCCGCGCTTGCCTTGGGCGTGCAGCGGGTTCGCGGCGGCAACGTGCGGCGCATGGTGCTGCCGTTTGAGGAATCGCTCCAGCACGCCGTCTGGGATCTGTTCGCGAAGCAGGCGGGATTGCCGCTCTGGCAGATGCTCGGCGCCACGCGGCATTCGGTGCCGGTCTATGCCAGCGGCCTCGATTTTCACCTTTCGGACCATGATTTCGTCGAGCTCTTCGGCAATGCCCGCGAGCGGGGATTTGCGGGATACAAAATCAAGGTTGGGCATCCCGAGATCGAGCGCGACTTGCACCGGCTAAATCTGTTGCGCCAGGCAACGGGGGGCGATCGGCCGATCATGATCGACGCCAATGAAGCCTGGACCGCGCAGGAAACGATCCACGCGCTGCGGCTGTTCGAGCGCGCCGGTCACACGATCTATTGGGTCGAGGACCCGATCCCGCGCGACGATTTCGATGGCCTGCGTCTCTTGCGCTCGCTTGGCATCAGCCGGGTCAATTCGGGCGAGTATCTCGATTTGACCGGCAAGCGGAAGCTGATCGAGGCGCGTGCTTGCGATATGCTCAACGTCCATGGCCAGGTGTCCGACGTGATGCGCGTCGGCTGGCTCGCCAATGACGCCAATGTCGAAGTGACGTTGGGCAACACCTTCCTTGAGCTGGGCGTCAATATGGCGCTCGCGCTGCCCGGCGTGCGGTGGCTGGAATATAGCTTCCAGAATTTCGACCATCTGGTGGAGGAGCCATTCGTCATGGCGGACGGGCTCATTCACGGTCGCGATGTGCCGGGCCATGGGCTGAACCTGAGCGACGCCGCGCGCGCGAGTGGCGGCGCCTTGCCGATGGCCGCATGAGCGGGGCCGCGGAAGTGGCCGTGCCCTTCACGCCATCGGCCATGGCTGGGCGGCAGAAATGGGTCCTCGTGGTCAGCCTGGGCCTGGTCTTCTTCGTGCTGTTCGCGCTCTTCGCGGCGATCCTCGGGGTGTTGTTGCCCAATCAGATCCAGGACATCGATCCGGCCGGCAAGACGGCCACGCTCGGCATCGTTTTTGCCATCACCTCGGTGTTCAGCACGACGACGACGCCGGTCTCGGGCGCACTTTCGGATCGAACGCGCAGCCGCTTCGGCCGGCGTACGCCATGGATCATCTGGGGAAGCCTGATCGGAGGTGTCGCGACCATCCTGATTCCGCATGGCGGCAATATCGTCGGGATCACCGCTTTTTGGCTTCTGGCCACGGTCGGTCTCAACAGCATGCTGCCGCCGATCACCACCGTGGTTGCGGACCGGTTCCCGCCCAACGAGCGCGGGACGGTGTCGGGCGTGGTCGGTGCGACCATGACTGCCGGTCTTTCGGCCGGGACGATCTTCGGCGGCCTGCTCGCGGTGCATATGTTCCTTGCCTACGCGATTCTGGGCGTGGGGGTCATGCTGGCCTGCGCGTCGTTCGTGATCCTCAATCCCGAGCCCCCGCTGCCGGCGGATTTCCCCGCACCGCCGCCCTTTAAATTGGGGGCTTTCCTGCGCGGTTTTTGGGTCAGCCCGCGTCAGCATCCGGACTTTGCCTGGGCCTTTTTCGGACGCTTCTCGATCTACATGGGCTATCAGGGAATCCTGACCTACCTGCTCTACATCCTGGAAGATCATATCGGCCTCAGCCAGGCCGATGCGAATGCGATGATCGCGCGCATGTCCTCGGTCACGTTGGTGGCTTTGGTCGTCTCCAGCCTGATGTCCGGGTGGCTTGCCGATCGGCTTGGGCGCCTGAAGCCGCTGGTCTTCATCGCCGGCATCCTCATGGCGATGGCGGTCGTCGCCCCGCTGGCATCGCCCAACATCCCGGGCATGTTCGGCTATGCGGTGTTGATCGGTATCGGTTACGGCGCCTTCATGTCGGTGGACCTCGCGCTGATGACGCGCGTCCTGCCTGCCCGGGCCGAGGGCGAAGAGGCGACCGGCAAGGATCTCGGCATCCTGACCACGGCGATCAACATTCCGCAGATTCTCAGCCCTGCCATGGCCGCGGCTTTGCTCAGCGCCACGAGCAACAATTATCCTTTGCTCTTCTGCCTCGCCGCCGTGTTCGTCGTGGTCGGCGCATGTTTCGTGCTCCCTATCCGGTCGGTACGGTGATGGCTGTTCGGAGGATGGCCGTGTCGATTAGGGGTGTCGCTCGGCCTTGGGCGAGTGACTGACTGCGATGCGCGTAATCGATTCCCATCAGCATTTCTGGTCTTTGTCCACGCCCGGCCATGAATGGCCCACGGCGCAAGAGGGCCCGATTTTTCGCGACTTCGGACCCGGCGACCTCGCGGCCGAGGTGACCGGTGTGGAGATTGCGGGGACGGTGCTCGTCCAGTCGCAGCCGACCGACACCGACACCGACTGGATGCTCGCGCTCGCGCGAGAGAATTCGATCGTGGCCGCAGTCGTTGGCTGGGTCGATCTTGCCGCGCCGAACGCGCCCGCGCGGATCGAGACCCTCGCCCGCGATCCGAATTTACGCAGCCTGCGCCCCATGCTTCAATCGATCCCCGATACGGATTGGCTGCTCCGGGAGGCGGTGGCGCCTGCGCTCGACGCGATGATAGCGAACGGGCTTCGGCTCGACGCACTGGTCCAGCCACGCCACCTGACGATGCTCGCGCGACTGGCGGAGCGCCGGCCCGATCTGCCGATCGTGATCGATCATGCCGCCAAACCGCATGCGGATAAGGGGATACTCGATCCCTGGCGCGCCGACATTGCCGGGCTCGCCGACCGCGGTTTCTATTGCAAGCTGTCCGGGCTGCGCACCGAGCAGGCGGCGGGTCAGTCCGCAGACGCGCTGATGCCGTATATCGAGCATCTCGTCGCGTCGTTCGGCGACCGGCTGATGTGGGGCAGCGACTGGCCGGTCGTGCGCCTTTCGGGGGACGATTGGCGCCGCTGGTTGGATGATTCCGCCCGCATGGCGGCGCGCGCCGGCGCGGACGCGGATCGCCTGTTCGCGGGAGCAGCAACCGAATTCTACGCGCTGGAGTGTAATGATGCGGCCTAGCAAAGCCCGGCCCGCTGCGCTGTTCGCAGCAGGCGCGCTCGCCTTCCCGTCGGCGGCGACATTGCCGCCTGCTCCCAACATTCCGGCGTTCGAACCGCCATCCGCGAGCCGCGCGCATACTGCCGGCGTTATCCACATCAGTAATCGCCCGAAGCCGGTGCCGGTGGTGATCGCCATTTCCCCCAACGGCTCCGATGATGGCGAC
Source organism: Sphingomonas sp. (assembly GCA_019508115.1). Lineage (GTDB taxonomy): Bacteria > Pseudomonadota > Alphaproteobacteria > Sphingomonadales > Sphingomonadaceae > Sphingomonas_I. The sequence continues at coordinate 18,622 of JAEKMC010000139.1, read as the reverse complement.
GGCTCGGCGACGCATCCGCTCGTTTCGCTGACGCAGGCGCAAATCGCGGTGCGGCGTCTGAACCGCGATCACGACGTCACCGTCCAGATTGCCGAAGGGCTCTACCGGCTCCCGGCTCCGTTGCGCTTCACCGCCGCCGACGGGGGCCAGAATGGCTATACAGTGCGGTGGGAGGCCGCGCCCGGCGCGCATCCGATCCTGTCGGGCGGTACCCCGGTCAGCGGATGGAAGCTGGCTGATGCCGGGCGCGGCATCTGGTCCGCCGACATTCCGCGCGGAGTCGATCCCCGGCAATTATGGGTGGCGGGGCACATGGCGCCGCGTGCCGCGGTTCGGGCGCCGCGCACCGCGTTCGCGTTTCATGACTGGGGCATAGAGATCGTCGATCCGGCATGGAGCTTCTTGGCGAAGCTTGCCGATCAGCGCCGGCTGGAAGTCGAGGCCACCGGCTGGTTCACCGATCGGCACGCGATGGTCGATCGGATCGAGGGCAAGCGGATCGTCATGCAGCAACCCGGCTGGCGCAACAATCTGGTCGGCTATGACACGTTCGCGCGTTCGGTCTGGGGCGACAATGCCGGGCTGTTCTTCGTCAACGCGCTCGCCTTCCTGCGCGAGGGCGGCCAATGGTTCGCCGATCCGGCCGCCGGCAAACTCTATTACAAGCCGGCCGCAAGCGAGGACATGAAGCGGATCGAGGTAATCCTTCCCCGGCTGGAAGCGCTGATGTCGATCGCGGGCAGCTATGACGATCCGGTCAAGGATCTGGAGTTCCGGGGTCTGAGCTTCCGCCACACGAGCTGGCTGCTGCCGTCGGGCCCGGAGGGCTATGCCAGCCAGCAGAGCGGCTCCTTCCTCGCGGGCGAGTGGGCCGGCTATCCCGGCGATCCGATCCGCGACTGTTCATGGGGATGCTGGGCGTTCGAGGCGATGCGCAACAAGTGGCGCCAGCAGCCCGCCGCGATCCAGGTCGCCGCCGCGACGCGGGTCGTGTTCGATCGTGACGAGTTCACCCAGCTCGGGCAGATAGCGCTCGGCATCGGCAACAATCCGGACGCGAACGAAAGCGGCATCGGGTTGGGCGCATCCGCGATCGACGTGCGCCGCTCGCGCTTCACCGACCTCGCCGGCGGGGCGATTATGGTCGGCGGGGTGCACCCCGACGCACACCATCCGTCTCGCCCGGAGATGGCCGTTCGCGACATAGTGATCAGCAACAATGTGGTGCACACCGTCTCACAACATTATCGCGAACAGGCGGCGATCCTCGTCACCTATGCGAGCGGCGCAGTGATCTGGCATAACGACGTGTCCGACACGCCCTATGACGGGATCGATGTCGGCTGGGGTTGGGGTGTCAACGATCCAGGCGGCAGTGCCGCCTACCTCACCGCCAACCGCGGCTATTACAACCAGCCCGGCAACCTGCTCTACACTACGCCCACGATCCTGCGTGACACTGTGGTGGTCGGCAACCGCGTGCACGAGGTCAAACAATGGTTTCCGGACGGCGGCGCCATCTACCACCTCTCGGCCGATCCCGGCGCGCTGATCGCTGACAATTATATCTACAACGTGGTCGGCGGGATCGCGCTCTATCTGGATGAAGGCTCGCGTTACGTGACGCTGCGCAACAACGTCATCAGCAACGTGGGCGTGTGGCTCAACCTGAACTCGCAGGATAATATCGCCCCGCGCCGTACCGCGATGGACAATGATGCGATCGGCAATTGGTACGATTCGGGGCGGCGGACCGGCTCCTGGACGCCCTATCTCAACAATCGCGACGTCAATAACATGCTCGTGGCCAAAGACGCCTGGCCGGCGGAGGCGCGTACTATAATCGACCGCTCCGGTATCGAGCCGGAGAAGCGCTGATGTCGAAAGCTGGCTCGGCTGCGCCCCGCCGGATCGTGCGCGTTCAGGATCTGGCGGACGATCCGGTCGTGTTTTCCGCCTATGACGAAGCGCACCGTCCCGGGCGCACGCCGGCGGCGGTGCTCGACGCGCAACGCCGGCATGGCATCCTCGACCTCGAAATCTTCCGCTACGCCGATCGGCTCGTGATGATCATGACCGTATCCGACGATTTCGATCCCGAGGGCCTCGATCGCGAAAGCGCCATTGTTCCCGATCTGGTGAATTGGCATCAGCGAATGGGGAAGCTGCAACGACGCCCCGGAAAGGCCGGACAGGATTGGCCGGAGGCCGAGCTCGTCTTCCGCCAGACCGACCATCCCTAACTCCCATTGGAATAAGATCATGCCCCGTCTCGCCGCGAAGAAGGTCCTCGTCACCGGGGCTGCCCAGGGAATTGGCCGCGCCATCGTCGAATCGTTCGTGCGCGAAGGCGCATCGGTGATCGCGCTCGACGTGCAGGCCGATGCGCTCGCGACTTTGCGCGATTGCAAGACGCGCGTGACCGACCTGCTCGATCCGGAAGCCGTTGCCGCGGCGGGCGCGGCGGCGGGCACGCTCGACGTGCTGGTCAATTGCGCGGGCTATGTCGATGCGGGCGATCTTCTGGCCACGACCGAGCGCGGCCTCGATCTTTCGTTCGACCTCAACGTGCGCGCCACGATCCGAATGACGCAGGCGGTGCTTCCGGCGATGCTGGCGGCGGGGAAGGGCGCGATCGTCAACATCGCATCGGTGGCGGGCGCGATGATCGGCGTGCCCAACCGTCTCGCTTATTGCGCATCCAAAGGTGCGGTGGTCGGCCTTACGCGATCGATCGCGCTCGATTATGTGGGGCGCGGTATTCGCTGCAATGCCATTTGCCCCGGCACGGTGCAGTCCCCCTCACTGGATGATCGTCTGGCGGCGACCGGGGATGCGGCGGCGGCTCGCGCCGCCTTCGTCCAGCGCCAGCCGATGGGACGGATCGGCACCGCCGAGGAGGTGGCGCAACTCGCTTTATATCTGGCCAGCGACGAGAGCGCCTACATCACCGGAACCGCCATCGCGATCGATGGCGGCTGGACGATGGCCTGATCCGCAATGCGGCCGATCGTCTCCATCAATGATTTCAGGGATGCGGCGCGGCAGCGCCTTCCCCGCTTCCTGTTCGATTATGCGGACGGCGGCGCGCTGGGCGAGGAAACGCTGCGGCGCAATGTGACCGACCTTGCGCAGGTGCTGATCCGCCAGCGCGTCCTGCAGGATGTGGCGCAAGTGGATCTCTCGACCACGTTGTTCGGCCGGCGCCAATCACTGCCGGTAGCCCTGGGGCCGATCGGAATCGGCGGCATGTTCCGTCGTCGTGGCGAGGTTCAGGCGGCGCGCGCGGCGACCGCCCATGATGTGCCGTTCACGCTCTCCACGGTCGGCCTTTGCCCGCTCGAGGAACTCCGTGCGGGTGCGCCTTCGGCCCGTCTCTGGTTCCAGCTTTATGTGGTTCGGGATCGCGGCTTCATGCGCGATCTGCTTGCCCAGGCGAAAGAGAAGGGCGCGGAAACGCTCGTCTTCACGGTCGATATGCCGACGCCCGGTATCCGTTATCGCGATCCCCGCTCCGGCATGTCCGGCCCGCACGGGCCCATGCGCAGGTTCGCGCAAGCGCTTGGCAAGCCCGGTTGGGCATGGGACGTCGGCTTGCGCGGACGGCCTCATCAGCTCGGCAATCTGGTTCCCGTGCTCGGCGCCGACAGCGGAATGAACGATTATATCCGCTGGATGGCGGAGAATTTCGATCCCGGCATTCGATGGAAGGATCTCGATTGGCTGCGCGCGGCGTGGGATGGTCCGCTGGTCGTGAAGGGCATACTCGATCCGGACGATGCCACGGCAGCCGCCGATTATGGCGCCGAAGGAATAGTGGTTTCCAATCATGGCGGCCGCCAGCTGGACGGAGTGCCGTCCGTTGCGCGCGCGCTTGCCGCGATCGCGGACGCGGTGGGGGACAGGGTTACAGTGCTGGCCGACGGTGGCGTGCGATCGGGGCTTGACGTGCTGCGCATGCTCGCGCTTGGCGCGAAAGGCGTATTGCTCGGCCGCGCATGGCTCTGGGCACTCGCCGCGAAGGGTGAAGCCGGCGTGGACGAGATGCTTTCGATCCTTGCCCGCGAACTCAGCACGGTGATGACGCTTGCCGGTTGCGCTTCGATCGGGGCAGTGGACCGCTCTGTGCTGGCCGGCGATCCATTCGCCCAAATGAAAAGGACGTTCTGACATGAAACTCTGCCGCTTCGGCCCTGCCGGCCAGGAGAAGCCGGGCATCATCGATGCCGACGGCGCGATCCGCGACCTGTCGTCGGTCGTGGCCGATATCGGGCCCGATTCATTGTCTGCTGAAGGCTTGTCGCGGTTGCGCGGCCTTGCGCTTGATGGGCTCCCGCTCGCGCCCCAGGGCGCGCGCTATGGCGTGCCGGTTGCCGGCACGCGCAAGTTCATCGCGATCGGCCTCAATTATGCCGATCATGCCGCGGAATCGAACCTGCCGATCCCGTCGGAGCCGGTAGTCTTCAACAAATGGGTGAGCTGCCTTCAGGGTGCCAATGACCCGATCCTGATTCCGCCCGGTTCCGAGAAGACCGATTGGGAGGTGGAACTCGGCGTCGTGATCGGCACGCGCGCCTATCAGATCGACGAGGCGGACGCCCTGAACCATGTCGCGGGCTATTGCGTGGTCAACGACGTTTCGGAACGCCATTGGCAGCAGGAACGCGGTCCGACCTGGGACAAGGGCAAGGGCTTTCCAACGTTCGGCCCGGTCGGCCCCTGGCTCGTGACCGCCGATGAGATCGGCGACCCGCAGGCGCTGTCGCTGTGGCTCGAGGTCAATGGCCGGCGGCTCCAGAACGGCAGCACCTCGACCATGATCTTCACCGTCGCCGAGATCGTTTCCTATTGCTCGCGGTTCATGGAGCTCGAGCCGGGCGACATCATCACGACCGGAACGCCGCCGGGGGTAGGGCTCGGCCAAAAACCGGAGCCGTGGTTCCTGAAGCACGGGGATGTCGTGCGACTCGGGATCGACGGACTTGGCGAGCAGCGGCAAGAGTGCAAGCGTGCGGTCTGAGCAGGTCCTCGATAGCACCGCGTCAAAAAGATTGGCTGACGCCAGAAGCTGCCTTCAGGCGATCCTTGGCCGCAGGCATCGGTACCAGTGTTGGGGGAAGCGCCGGACGGAACCAAGAAATGGTCCGAATGGTCGCGGAATTGCAACCATTGTCGGCCGGATCGGATTACGACGGAAGGACCAATTATGGCCAGGCAATCGCACCTCATGGCAATCGCGCTTCTCTGTGGTCCGCTGACATCGGTGAATGCTGCACCGGCGCCACACGAGCCAGTCGAGTGGACGTGGGCGGAGTTCCCCGATCGCATCGATCAAGCGCTCCCTGACGTTTTGCTCGAGGGCGACTCGATCACGAGGAACTATTATCCCGAGGTTCGTCGCCTGCTTGCCGGCAAGGCGAATGTCTTCCTGTTCGCTACATCCGCTTGCGTCGGCGATCCAAGATTGGAGACGGAGCTTCGGGCCTATCGGCGGCTGGCTGGTCGATCGTTCAAGGTCGTCCATTTCAACAACGGCATGCATGGTTGGAAGATCAGCGACGCTGACTATGAAAAGTTTTTCCCACGCTACCTCCGGGCGATCCATGACGTGGCCCCATTCGCCAAGCGGATCTGGACGAGCACCACAAACATGCGCGTCGCGGTTCACGACGATGCGTCCAATGAGCGAATCGCCGATCGCAACAGACGCGCGCGCGACGCCATCCAATCCTCCGCTATCTCGACAGATGACCAGAACCTGCTGATGGCAGGCAGGACCTCCCTTTACGAGGACGACATCCATTTCGGAACTGCGGGATCCGCTATCCAGGCTGTTCAGGTGGCCCAAACAATATCGCAGGCTTTGCCCTAGCCGGACGTCGTGCGCCTTGGCATCGAGGGATTGGGCGAGCAGCAGCAAACCTGTTTTGCGACCTGAGTCCGGGGGGCACAGGCTGATCAAATCGGATAGTATAGGATCGCATTGACTCGTCGGTGGGCGCACTGCATTTGTTGGACAAATAGGCGCGCCGGCCGGTGATACCGGCCGCGATATCGGGAGAGCGGCAATGCAGGGGATCGGCGTGAAGGATATGAGTCGGGTGTTGCGGCGGGCTTGCACGCCATTGCTTGCCGCCATCGCCTGCAGCCTTGCATCGCCGCTCCTGGCCCAGAATGACAAGATGACGCCGATCGCGACTCCGGCGCAGCCGGGCGCGATCGAACTTGGCACCGGCCCCCTCCCTGGCGCGACCGCGTCGGAGGCATGGCACAAGCAATATGGCAGCGTCTTCGCGCGCAATGTCACGATCGCCACGCTGACGCCCTTCCTGCCCGATCCGGCCAAGGCAAGCGGCGCCGCGGTGATCGTCGCGCCCGGCGGCGGTTTCATGACCTTGTCGATGGAGAATGAAGGCTGGGATGTCGCCAAGGCGCTCGCCGACAAGGGCGTGGCTGCGTTCGTGCTCAAATATCGCACCCGCCCGACGCCGCCCGACATGGCCGCATTCCAGCAATCGATGGCGGACATGTTCGCGCGCGTCGCCCGGCCGCCGGCTGGAAAACCGGCAAATCCGGTTGGCGATCTCTCGCCCCAGATCGCCGATGCGCGCGCCGCGTTCGCGCTGATCCGCAAGCGCGCGGCGGAATGGCATGTCGACGCCGACCGCATCGGCATGGTCGGCTTTTCCGCAGGCGCCGGGCTCACCATGGCAACCACGCTCAACGGGGGTGACGCCAAGCCCGCTTTCATCGGGATCATCTATGGCTCGCTGGCGCCGGTGACGGTGCCGGCCGACGCGCCGCCGCTGTTCGTGGCGCTTGCCGCCGACGATCCCTTGTTCGGTAACGGCGGATACGGGCTGATCGACAGCTGGCGCACGGCGAAGCGGCCGGTCGAATTCCATCTGTTCGAGCAGGGCGGCCACGGCTTCGGAATGTATCCGAAGACCACCACCAGCACCGGCTGGTTCGATGAGTATGTCCGCTGGATCGCGATGCACGGCATGCTGAAACGGGCGCACTAAAGTCGCTTTGGCCAAGGCGGAGTCGGCGGCGAGAACTCTCTCTCTCGCTCCCGCAGGCCGGGTGCTCCAATAGCGGCTTGACAATTGTACGCATAAAGCGTACCACAATGGGTGGCGCGTCTTTGGCCCTTCCCGGATTGGAGCAGAGGTAACGGCCCAGATTGGGCGCGCGCCTGGCCCCGCAATGTCGTTTTCCCTTCGGCGCCGGGTCGTTTCGCGATTCGCACTGCCTGAACGGCGCGACCTGTCCATCCGCCCATTCGGCGCCTGAAGCCCGGATCCAGCCCGAATGTCCGCGGGATTTTCTTGGGATGTTACGGAGCGGCCTTAAAATTCGTCGGCCCGGTTTGGCGTGTTTTAGACCGGATTCCGGGCTCAATTTTCGGCCCGAATCGGCGGCCTTGGCTCGCCAAAAAAGAGCGGCGGGCATGGACCTCGCGCCGAAGTTATGACTTAAATCGATTTGTAAGACAAATGCTGCCGCCAACGGCCGGTGACGGAGAATCCCACCCGGTTGCTGCGGCGAAAGGCATGCGGGGAGGGGACAGACCCGGATGAGGAACATTATTCGTTGGGCCTGCCTGGCCGCAGCCATTGCGATGGTGCCGCTTGCCGACGCCGCGGCCGAAACGGCGTCGAACTATAGCTGGCGCACCGTACCATGGGGCGGGGGCGGCTATGTCGACGGGTTTGTCTATCATCCGAAGGTCAAGGACCTTCTCTATGCCCGCACCGATGTCGGGGGCGCGAACCGCTACGATTTCGCCACCCGTCAATGGGTTCCGCTGCTCGACGGATTGTCTCACGCCGATCTGGACATGATCGGCGTCTTCAGCCTGGCGCTCGACCCCAACGACGCGAACAAGGTCTATCTCGCCTGCGGCCTCTATCTTGGCCAGTGGGGCCCCAATGCGGTGGTCCTGCGCTCGGACGATCAGGGTACGAGTTGGGCGAAGACGGAGCTGCCGTTCAAGCTGGGCGGCAATGCCGATGGGCGTGGCGCGGGCGAGCGCCTGCAGGTCGATCCGAACCAGGGCAGCATCGTCTTCCTCGGTTCCAACCAGAACGGCCTGTGGAAGAGTCCCGACGGAGCGAAGAGCTTTGCGAAAGTCGGGAGCTTTCCGAGCTCCAACATAACCCTGGTTTTGTTCGATCCAAATTCGGGGGCGAAGGGTGCCCCCAGCCAGACCATCTATGTTGGTTCGGGTGAAGCCAATGGCGGCCTGTATGTCAGTCGCGATGGCGGAGCGACCTTCGATCTCGTGCACGGCGCGCCGGCGCAGACGCCGCAGCATGCGGTGATCGGCCCCGACGGATTCCTCTACGTCACGTTCGCCGCAGGCGACGGAAAATCGAAGAACGAGATCAACCCCGCCAACGTCGTCAACGGCGGCGTCTGGAAGATGGATCTCAAGACGGGCAAGTGGGAGCAGATCACCCCGATGCGCCCGGGAGGCGGCGCGCCGGCATTTGGCTATTCGGGCATCGACGTCGACCCCACCCACCCCGGCACGATCGTCACGTCGACGATCGACCATTGGTGGCCTGGCCCCGACGAAATCTTCCTGTCGCGCGATGGCGGAAATCATTGGCTGCCGCTGACCTCGGTTTCTTATCACGACAAGTCGCGCTTCCCGTGGCTGGAGCGGGACGTGCAGGTGACCAACGCTGCCAAGGACCAAATGGGCAGCTGGGTTTCCGACGTGAAGATCAACCCCTTCAACCCCGACGAGATGATCTACGGAACCGGCGGCGGCGTGTGGATGACGCGCAACCTGACCGCGGCCGGGTCGGGCCAACGGGTCAAGTTCGACTTCGCCGACGACAATCTGGAGGAGACCGCGATCATCGCGATGGTCTCGCCACCGGGGGGTGCCACACTCCTTGCAGCGATGGGTGATGTCGGGGGCGGCGGTTGGGATGACCTGACCAAGTCCCCTGCCGCCGCGACCCTGTTCCCGACCAACGAATCTCACCGATCAGTAGATGTAGCGTGGCTTAAACCCGGCGTCATCGTGCGCTCCGCGGATAACAAACCTTACGGTTATTATTCCGAAGACGGCGGGCTTCACTGGACCGCCTTCCCATCGGCGCCGCCTTATACGGCGCAGGATTCCAGGGGAAATTGGCGCACGATAGGCCCCATCGCCGTATCGGCCGGGGGGACATCCATGGTATGGAGCATCCCACACGATCCGGCCTACTTTTCGTTCGATAAAGGCCGCAGCTGGACCGCATCTGTCGGATGGCCGCAAGACCCCGATGCCACGCTGATCCCGATCGCCGACAAAGCGGTGAATGGGGTCTTCTACGTCCATGATCGGGCCGGCGGGCAGATATTGGTCAGCGCCGACGGGGGCAAGACTTTCACCTCCATGATCAAGGGCATCCCGCCCGTGGCCGGCTGGCAAGGTGCGGAACTGGCGGTTGCGCCTGGGCGCCTGCGCGACCTGTGGCTGGCGGGGCCCTTCGGCCTGCTCCACTCCGGCGAAGCCTCCGCACCCCTCGCAGGCGTGAAGGATGTCGAAGAGGCCTGGCATATCGGCTTCGGCAAGGCCGCACCCGGCCAGACCTATCCCGCCGTCTTTCTGTCGGGGAAGATCAAGGGCGTATCGGGCATCTGGCGCTCCGACGATGAGGGCAAGAGTTGGGTGCGTATCAACGACGACGTGCATCGGTTTGGCGATGGCGGCATCCTGACCGGCGATCCGACCGAATATGGCATTGTCTATGTCGCGCGCGGTTCGGGCGGCATCGTGGTCGGAAGGCCGGCGAAATGAAGCTCGGTCTCCCGGGCGATCTACGGGCGTGAAGCCGGTCCGAATATTTCCACATCACCATCAGAGCTGAAGCGAGAGAATATATGTCTCCGACGAAACTGCCCGTCCGATCGGGATCGCCTGTGCATTGGGCGCGGGCAAGGGCTCGCCGCCTGTTGGGCATCGCTGGTTTCGCCTTGATCGTTGCCGCTCCCGCGACGTCTCGCACGCTGGAGCTCAACGCCGATTGGCACTTCCATCGCGGCGATCAGCCTGGCGCGGAGCAGCCAGGCTTCGACGATCGCAACTGGCGCAGCGTCAGCGTTCCGCATGATTGGTCGATCGAAGACCTGCCCGGCCAATCGCATCCCTTCGACCCTAAAGCGCCGGGCGGAGCGGCCATCGCTTATACCCAGGGCGGCGTTGGCTGGTATCGGCTCAAGGTGGGACTGCCGCAGGACGCAGCATCGCGTACCGTGCTGCTGCGTTTCGACGCGGTCTATATGAATGCGGACATCTGGGTGAACGGTCAACGCGCCGGGCATCATGCTTACGGCTACACCCCTTTCACGCTCGACGTCAGCGACAAGGTGAAGCCGGGGCCGAACACCATATCCGTCCGGGTGGAGAATCAGCAGCCATCCTCGCGCTGGTATTCGGGGTCGGGCATCCTCCGCCCGGTCTATATGGACGTGCTCGACAAGGTTCATATCGACGCGGACGGACCGACGATCACCACGCCGGCGGCAACCGACGACAAAGCCGAAGTCAGGACCTCCACGATCGTCGCCAACGCGCTCGATCGTCCAGCAGAGGCGCGGCTGATCAGCGCGGTCGTCGATGCCCAAGGGCGTGAAATCCGCCGAACCGAAACCGTCCGGACCATCGCCGGCAAAGCGAGCCTCGACATCGATCAGGCGCTGACGTTCGAGCGACCGGCGCTCTGGTCGCCCGACGCGCCCAACCTCTACCGGCTCGTTCAGGAGGTCAGGCTCGGCGGACGGATCGCCGACCGCCGCGAAACGCGCTTCGGCGTGCGCAGCGTGACCTTCGATGCCGAACATGGCCTCAGGATCAACGGCAAACGCTATCTGCTGCGCGGCGGCGCAATCCACAGCGATAATTACATGCTGGGCGGGGTGTCGCTGCCGCGTGCCGACGAACGCAAGCTCGAGCTGATGAAGGCGACGGGCTACAATGCGATCCGCAGCGCCCACAATCCGGCGAGCCAGGGTATGCTGGATGCGGCCGACCGGCTGGGCATGCTGGCGATCGACGAGACATTCGATGCCTGGAGCGAAGCCAAGCAGCCGCATGACTATAGCAGCCATTTCGAACAGGATTGGCGCGGCGACATAGCCCGCATGATCGCGTCCGGGCGCAATCATCCGAGCGTAATCCTGTGGAGCATCGGCAACGAAATCCCCGAGCTCACCAAACCATCGGGCCACAAGGAAGCGCGCGAGCTCGCAGACCTGGTCCACAAGCTCGATCCCACGCGCCCCGTCACCGCTGCGGTGAACCAATTCGGGCCCGGGTCGGAGGATTATATCAAGCCGCTGGATGTCGTCGGCTACAATTATTTCCCGGAGCGGTACGGATGGGATCATGCCGACCATCCCCAGCGAGTGATGTTCGGATCGGAATCCTTCTCGGCCCAGGCGTTCGATTATTGGACGCCCACCGAGACGATGCCGTGGGTGGTCGGCGATTTCGTCTGGACGGGTTTCGACTATCTCGGCGAGGCAGGGATCGGCTGGACCGGCTTCGACGATCATTTCGGTATCGGCCCCTATCCGTGGCAGCTCGCCATGTCGGGCGAGATCGACGCGACCGGCCGGCCGCGCGCCGCGGCTTATTACCGCCAGGTCCTGTGGAAGACGCACCTCACGCCCACCTCCGCCTTCGTCGAATGGGCAGGCGCGGTCGGATCGCTACCCGACAAGACCGCCAGCGGGGCGCAGGCGTTGCTCAACTGGAATGAAGAAGACCTCCACCCGATGTGGAACGGCTTCGGTATTCCGGCCGATTATATGCCACACAAGATCGTGGTCTTTTCCGAGGATGAAGAGGTCGAGCTGTTCATCAACGGACGCAGCCTGGGCCGCAAGCCGGTGTCGAAAGCGACCGAATATAAGGCCGTCTTCTGGGCTCGCTTCGAGCCGGGCGAGCTCAAGGCGGTCGGCTATGTCGGCGGCAAGCAGGCGTCGCAATGGGTATTGGCTACGGCCGGTCCGCCCGCCGCGATCCGCTTGAAGGTCGATCGCGCGAAGATCCAGGCCGATGGCGATGATCTCGCTTATGTCACCGCCGAACTGGTCGATGCGAAAGGGCGGCCCACTTATATGCCCGATGCCGACACGCTGCTGACCTTCAAGGTCGATGGCGCCGGGGTGCTGGCAGGCGTGGGCAACGGCAACCCAACCGCGCTCGAAAGCTTCCAGAGCGGGAAGCGATCGACCTTCCATGGCAGGGCCGTGGCCGTGGTCCGCGCCGGCCACAAGCCGGGGCCGATCCGAATGGAGGTGAGCGGAGCAGGGCTGACGCCCGCCACGATCGCGGTCACGGTCGACGCGAGCGGATCGTCCTGATCTGCTTCACGCGCTTTCGATTGCCTATTGGTTAACGCGGCCCGGCGTGATCCGGGCCGCAAGGCAACGCTTTCCCGTCAGGCGAAGCCGATCTTGAACACGCTGGCATGGCGCGATGGAAGACGTTTCGGCACGTCAATGACGAGTGCGCGATCGGTCTGCCGATAGGATATCCGCCCCCGCTCACCGAGAAGCTGGACGTGCCGGACCGGACGACCGCCGTGGTCCTTGGCGAGGGACGTGATCTCGGTCACGCCCGCCGGCTCGCCCAGCACGATCGCATAGAGATCGTTGCCCTTGGTCGTGAAGCGGATATCCCGAGCGGTATAATCCGCCTTCTCCGCGAACATGCCCGCAGCGGTCTCGGTCGGCCCCTCGCCATAGACCCGCCACGGACGCGTCCCGTGAATGGCTTCGGAATTGACGCTCATCCATGCCGCGAGCTCGGCCAGCAACGTCTCGGATTCCGGAGGCAGGCTGCCGTCAGGATACAGGACGACGTTCATCAACAAATTGCCGTTCTTGCTGACGATGTCGGCCAGCATCGTGATGACCTCGCGGGGCGACTTATAGGGCTGGTTCTTGTTGTAGAACCAATCGCCGTTCGACGTGTCGGTCTGCCATGGACGCGGGTTGATCCCGCTCAGGACGCCGCGCTCGACATCTTGCACCACGGCTTGCTTGTCGAACTCGCCCGAACCGGTGTCCTTGCAATTATAGACCGCCTCCAGCTTGCCGCTGCGGCGGATGCTGCTGTTGTAGAAGTGCGCCACCAGCGATCGGCCGACCTCGCCGAACGGCAGCCCGCCGTCCGAATAAAGCAGATCGGGTTCGTACGAGTCGACCAGGTCGCGGATGCGCTTGAACCATGTACGGTGATACGCGGGATTGGTCGTGTACCAGCTTGCCGGCGTGTTGCGGAAAGGCTCGTTGCGATTGTCGTGATACAGGTCCGCGTAGCGCGGATCGGCACCATCATAATCGATACCCAGCTTGGGCCAGAACTGATCGAAGAGATGGTTGGGATACGACCAGGTATAACTCGCTCCCAGATGTTCCGACACGCCGAAGCGCAGACCCCGCCGCTTGGCGGCCGCCTTCCAGGCGCCGACAATGTCGCGCTTGGGGCCCATGGCGGCGGCGTTCCACCGATGATGCTTGGAGTTCCACAGGTCGAAATTGTCGTGGTGAACGCCCATCGACACGAAGTATTTCGCCCCGGCCGCGGCATATTTGGCCATGAGCGCATCGGGATCGAACCGGTCCGCCGTCCAGAGCGGTATCAGGTCCTTATAGCCGAATTCCGACGGGTGGCCGTACGTCTTGAGATGATGGTCGTAATAGGGGTGACCGGGGACGTACATGAAGCGTGCATACCAATCGCCCTGGCCTGGTACGGCCTGCGGCCCCCAATGCGCCCAGATGCCGAACTTCGCGTCGCGAAACCAATCGGGCGTCTCATATTGGCTGAGCGATTGCATGGTGGGCGCAAAGCGCCCTTTCGGTATCTCCAGGTCGCCTGCGCCGGAAGGGGTTTGGCCCTGTCCCCGCGCCGCCACGCTGGCCCCTACGGTCGCCATCAGCGATGCCTTCAGGACGTCGCGCTTGCTAAAGGTAGCCATTCGATCCTCCGTCCAGCGTGCCGCCTGTTCGGCGAACGAAAGGTTCGCCTCAAACGGGTGTCGTGAATTTGCATATATGCAAATCAGTTTTCATGGTGCAAGCCTAAAGGCGGCCCCACAACGCCGCTATCCACGCACCTTCAGTCCGGCTTCGCTTCCCTCATCGGGCCGATGGTGAAGCGCTCTCACCTCCCATCCTCTCTTTACCCGACTGATCCTTCGGGCTGATAACCAAGCCGGTCCGATACGCGGGCGGTCGCGGTTCGCAGCAGTTCCTTGGCGGCTTCCGGCGGCGCGCACGATGCGTTCCGCGTGTTGGAGATTGGAAAAGGCGAGGATCACCTGGCCCGAGCAGCTGTTGATGATGTCGATGCGCGCGCCGACCTTCAACGCGAAACCGCGCATGCCTGGCTGCTCCTCGCGCGCAATCACCATGCCCTGGCCTCCATTCGGCACGACCAGATGACAGGATTGGCCGGACTCAAGCGCCAGCACCTGCATTTCCGGCATGGCGGCGCGGACCAGGTCGTGCGCAGGCGCGGCGCGATAAGCGAGGTCGAGCAGCTTATAGGCAACCGTGTAGCGGTCGCTGGTCGACGATTTATGCAGATATCCGAGCTGTTCCAGCACGACGACGATGCGGAACAATTCCCCAACTGACCGGCCGAGCTGTGCGGCGATCTCGCTGATCAAAGCCCCCTCGGCCCGGGTGGCGAGCAGCTCCATGACCTCGAAGGCCTTTTCGATGGCAGGCGCCGCGTAGGTTCCCTTGAGCCCCATTGCCATTTCCCTCCCCGCTCATCTTGTCGCCTCTGATGAGTTCGCGCGATTGGAGCGACGGTGCAAGCCAGATCGTCGGTTCGCCATTGCGGCGCGGCGGGTCGATGCGGTCCGAGCAGTTCGATAGCTGACCTGCGACGGTCGGCGTCCCACCCTCGTCGCCCGCCTGCCTATCGGCGAATATCCGGCGATGTGCCGGTGGTATGGTCAGCTCGAAGACATCGGGCCATGGCGGGAACCGTTCAGGGGACTGGATGCTCCCGATCTGCCCTCAATATCTCTCCGCGATAGCGCACGCACGTCACCGCCTGATCCAGGCAACGAACCCTCCGCGACTGGCCAGGTTCACCTGGAGAGACGAAGTGGAGTTCACCTTTTCTTCCCGACGATCATAGGCGTCGGGTCGGTCCGGCTGGTCGGCCAGGCGTGTCACCTTCCACGATCCCCGGCCCAGGAAGTTCAAGCCGATCTTCAGTGAAGCCGGATCCGCGCCGTTCAGCACGCCGACGAACCAGCTATTGCCATGCCGGCGCGCGAAGGCGGCGATCTTGCCCGGCTCGCTGCCCGGCAGCACCAGGGTTTCATCCCAGGTCGCCGGCAGCGCGGAGATCACGTCATGCGCGGGGTTGGCGAGGTAATCGGCCGGGTCGCCTCCGAAGCACAGGAAGGGTGAGGTGAAGACGATCGCCTCTGCCAGTTCATGCGCCCAGCTATTCCCCTGCAGTTCCTTGGGATTGAACACCACCGGCGTATAGTCGCCATGCCCGATGACGTAGCGCGTGAACGGCAGGATCACGTCATGATCGGGCTCGAGCTTACGGTGATAGCGGGTGATGTGATATTCATGCCCCCTGATCGCCTCGCGGGTGAGCTCGTTGGGCCAGGTCCGCTCCATGCCCGTAGGTTTCACCGCCCCATGGAAATCGACGAGCAGGTGGAGCGCGGCGGCATCGCTTAAGACATCGCGATACCATGTCGACCACCAGTGATTGGCACCCTCGGGGAAATCCACCTTTACGCCCACTATGCCGCTCTCCGCGGCCCGGCGGAGGTAGGCGCGACGCTTTTCGGGATCGGCAACCTCCTTGCTATGCACCCACAACCAGACTTTGACGCCTTGCGACTTGCCATAGTCGGCGACCGATTTCAGCGATGGCCAGGGATCTTTCCAATCCGACCAGCCTTCGTCGACCAGATAATATTCGAAACCCAGCGCCTTGGTGCGGTCGACCCATTGATGCTGGTCGTCGAACTTGGGCGCGCCGATCGCCATCCACTGCCATGACGAACGTCCGGGGACGATCCAGGCCGCATTCTTCAGCGACGGGGCGGGCGGCGGATTGAGATTCTGGATCAGGGTCGTGTTGACGAGCGCGGTAAGGTTCCGCGCCACGATCGTGACACGCCAGGGCTGAACCACCTCGGCCGCAGTCTCCCAACCTTTCGCATCAAGGGGCAGGAAGCCTGCGAGAACATTGCCGTCCTGCCGTTTGATGCCGAGGTCGCCATAATCGACGAGGGCGGCCTCGCTCAGTGCAACATAGGCGCCGCCAACCTTCGCCGTGAGCGGTAGGCCATAGGCATCGCTGCCAAGCGTGCTCAGCGAAGCGGTGTGATAAGGCTTCTCATAGCCGGGGTCATAATGCGTGGCCCACACGGTCGGATCGCCAGGCAGCTGCCAGGTCGAGAGATCGGCCTCCACCTTGCGTCCGGGCTTGGCAGGCAGGCGCAGTCGCACCCCGACGCCATCGTCCGCGACATGCACGTCGAGGCTGTAACGATAGCCGTTCGTGTCGAGCGGGATCGTCGCGACGCGGGCACGATTCACGGCTTTGGCCTTGCCGCCCATGAAGCCATAAGTCTCGTCCACCATATGCATGCGGACTTTGCCGAAACGCGCTTGCTTGCCGAGGACGAGTCCGTCGCTCTGAATGCCCACGGTGGACGGAGCCAATACCTCGGACCCGTCCAGCGAGACAGTGTAGCTCACAGTGCCGCCCGCGTCGGAGATCGTGGCGGCCAACTTGCCGTCGGGACTCGAGATCGTGATCGGCCTGGCGCCGCACGGGACGCCAACGGCCAACACCACGACCGCGGCGAAGAAACGCAGCGAATATGCCATCAGACCCTTCCGCATTTTCCTGCCTATCCGACTTTACGAGCGATGCGCCGCAGGTTGGGCAGGGACGTAGCAATCCTCTCCGGGCTTGGCAATTGTCTGACAATAGCCGGGGCGCCTGGACCAGGAAGAGTGAGGAGGCCGCTGCGTTACGTGGTTATGCAGCCATGGCGGACTGGCTCCCACGGCTCGCCGGAAGACGGTCAATCTCCCTGACCACCTCCCGCGCGATCGTGTCGGGGTGATCTTCCTGAAGATAATGCCGTCCGGCGCCGAGCAGCACGAGCCGGCAATTCCGCAGTTGTGCCGCGAACGCCCGTGCATGATCCGGCGAGACGAGCGCGCCGGGATCGCCGGCGAACAGCAGCTTCGGATAGGTCGAGGCGCGGAGCGCTGCATGCGCGGTCGACAACCGCTCCCACACGTCCGCGGGGCTGCCTTCGATCGGGAGTTCGTTCGGAAGCCGCCAGGTCGGGATCCGGCTCTCCGGCGTCGGGAACGGCGCGCGGTAGACGTCCATCTCGTCCTCGCTCAACGGCCGAACGATCGAGGCGGGAAGGACATGCTCGACGAAAGCATTCCCCTGCAGGATCATCTCTTCGCCGATGCCTGGAGTGCGGAACTTGCGGAATGTGTCGCGGGCCGGCTCGGCTTGATGGAACTCGGCCCAGGACGTCATCGGCCGGATGAATTCCATGAATGCCAGGCCGGTCACGAGCTCCGGACGGCGCGCCGCAAGATCGAAGGCGAACGCGGTTCCCCAGTCCTGGGCAACGACATAGGCTTTCGTGATCCCGAGCGTATCGAGGAACGCGTCGAGATAGCGGGCGTGATCCGTGAAGCGGTATTCGATCGCGGGTTTGCCCGATTGCCCGAAGCCGACAAGGTCGGGGGCGATGCAATGGGCAACGCGTCCCACGGCGGGCAGGATGTTGCGCCAGATATAGGATGAAGTCGGATTGCCGTGCAGGAACAGGACGACGGGGGCGTCCACATCACCTGCGCTGCGGTAGGCCATTTGCGTGCCGAGGACATTGACCAGCGGCAGTTGCACGTCTGCGTTCATTGGGCTTCCTCCTTGAAAACCGTTTCGAAAGCGATGCGCCGGAAGCGGACGAGCGGCGCGGGGTCGCGCTCCACTTTCATCCGCAAGATTGCCCCCTCCCAGGAGGAGAGCAGGAATTCGGCGAGATCATCCGGCGCGAACCGATCGCTTATCTCGCCGGCCTGCTGGGCCTCGGCGATGCAGGCGGAAAAAGGCCTGATCCATTCGGCATAGATTTCCGCCAATCGCTGGCGCAGCGGTTCGCTGATTTGTGGAGTTTCAAGGCTGAAGTCGCCGATCAGGCATCCGCGCACGAAGCCGTCCGCGGCCAGGCGATCGGTGACGATCTCCAGATAACGCTGCAAGCGCGCGCGCGGCGAAATCGTGTGGTCGCCCAGCGCTTCTTCCACGAGGCGACGCGTGTGGCCGAAATAATCGTCCAGCACTTCCAGCGCGAACGCTTCCTTCGACCGGAAATGATTGGTGAAAGATCCGTGCGGCACACCCGCTTCGGCAGCGATGTCGCGCACGCCCGCGCCATGATAGCCCTGACGGAACATCACGCGGAGCCCGGCGGCCTTGAAGGCATTCTTGTGTGAAGCTTTGCTCATGAGCGTCTAATACGCACGTGCGTATTAGACGTCAATACCCCTCTGAAAGGCCTCGGAGCGGCGAAGATCC
>JAEKMC010000004.1 GCA_019508115.1 Sphingomonas sp. | reverse complement strand
AAGTGGATGCTGTGGCTGATGACGCACTATGCACAGAGCATATCGGACCAGCGCGGGCTGGATATCGATTTCCGGACGATCGTGCCGCAACAGATGGTGCGTGGAACCGGAGTCGGCGGTGCGGGCGCCGGCGCTTATGCCGCGGCCAATGGGATGACGATCGAGGCCTATATGGAGCGTTACCCCCCAATGACGCCGCGCGCCTTTGGCGAGCATATCGTTCAAATCCTTACAGATGGTGCCTTTGACACGGCGCTCGCGCTGGGGATCCGCGGCGACTCGGGCGTGACGGTGCTGAAAGAGAAAGCCGCTTGAGCCAGCCGCCAATAGAGCGCGTCGAGCGGGAGAGCTTCCCCGCGCTGGTCGCCGCGATCCGGCCCGAACTTCATCGTTATTGCGCGCGGCTGACGGGTTCGGTGATCGACGGCGAGGATGTGGTGCAGGACGCGATCATCAAGGCGTATCGCGCGCTCGACAGTCTGAAGAGCCCGGCGGCATTGCGCGGCTGGCTCTTCAGCATCGCGCACCATTGCGCGCTGGATTTTTTGCGGAGCCGCGCGCTTCGCGCCGTCGAACCGCTGGAGAAGGCTTCGGATGTGGCTGATGCCGATGCGCTCGACCCGCTCGAGCAATTGATGCGCGAGGAGGCGATCGCGACGGCGATCGATCGCTTCGTCCATCTGCCGACGATGCAGCGCAGCGCCGTAATCCTGAAGGACGTGCTCGGTCAGTCACTCGACGATATCGCCACTATGCTCGACGTCAGTATCGACGCGGTAAAAGCGCATCTGGCGCGCGGCCGTGCCCGACTGCGCGAGATCAACGCCCGGCCAGGTCCGCCCCTCGCCGGAAGGGCCCAAATGGCAGCGAGCCTGCGTTACATCGAATTGTTCAACCGGCGCGACTGGGACAGCCTGCGTGCATTGCTCGCCGACGATGTGAGATTGTACCAGGCGACCCATCCACCGCGTTTCGGCGCGGACGTGGGCATGTTCTTCACTATCTATGCGCGCAATGAGGCGGTCCATCTGGCGCCTGCCTGGCTCGAGGGGCGTGAGGTGATCGCGGTGTTCGAGGACGGTGCGACCGGACAGCCCCACCATGTCATGCATGTCGAATGGCAGGACGATCGTATCGTGACGATCCGCGACTATCGCTATGTCCCTTATATTATTGACGGCGCGGATCTGCTGCTTGGCGAGACGGCCTCACCGGATGGTCGCCGCCTCCATTGATCGCGAAAAAAGAAGGGGTCCGGCAGCATCATGCCGCCGGACCCCTTTTTCAGCCCTGCGGCCGGATCAGAATTTTCCCGACACCGAGATGCCGAAGATGCGCGGCTCGTTGTAAACCGCGGCCATGTAATTCTCGATCACGCCCTTGAGGTTTTTCTCGTTCGTCAGATTGCGGACGAAGAAGGCGACCTCATAGTGGCTGGCGCTGTAACCGATCTTGGCGCCGCCTTCGAAATTGCCGTTCGAGGTGAACTCCTTGGTCTTGTAGAGAACGTAGCTGGTGTAGCCCTGCACGTTCCAGTCGGTGGCGACGAACACTTTGCCGCTGTCGGTGACGGGGATGTCGTAGCGGCCGGCGAAGTTCAGATTGTACTTCGGCGCGTTCGGCAGCGGATTGCCGTCGATCGGTGCGAAGTAAGCGTTCGACCCGAAGATCACCTTGGTAATGACTGGACCGTTCTCGACCGTGCACACGATTGCGCCGTTCAGCGCGCAGACCTGCGCATAGACATTCTTATCATGGATCGCGCTGTGCAAGTAGCTCGCGCCCGCACTCAGCGTCAGGTTCGGGACCGGGCGCAGTTCCGCGTCGCCTTCGAGGCCATAAGCCTTGGCCTTGTCCGCGTTGAACAGCACGCCGTTGCCATTGCTGTCATTACCGTTCAGCTGGATGTCCTTGACCGTATAGGCGAAGGCGGTCGCGTTCAGGCGCAGCTTGTTATCCCACAGGCTGCTCTTGAAACCGGCTTCCCACGACAGATTCTTTTCCGAATTGGCGGTGGTGAAGTCGGAGTTGAACACCGCCGAACGGCCCTGGATGGTCGGGCCGCGGAAGCCCTTGGCCACGCGCGCATAGACGCTGACGTTGGGTTCGACCTGATACATCAGGCTCACGTCCCAGCTCGGCTGCGTGTCCGACAGGCGGACGAAGCGGCGGCCGGCATAGGTGACCCCACCCGCGATCGTATCCGCGGTCTTGAGCAGACGCGTGCTCTTGCTGTCCTTGGTCTCACGCACGCCGCCGGTGATCGTCAGATCGGGCGTGATCTTGTAGCTCGCCTGCCCGAAAATGCCCCATGACGTATTCACGTCGTGCAGCTGCACCCAATTGTTGGGGTTATGCGCCGCGGTGTTGAGGAAATAAGCGCGCTGGTAGAATTCGGTGATGTCGCGGCTGTCGAAATAGATGCCGCCTACCTGCCATTTGAAGCGGCTCTCACCGTTGCTGGCGAGACGGACCTCCTGGGTCCATTGATCGAGATCGCGGACGCGGCCCTGCGATTCGCCGAAACCGTTGGGAACGGGCGGGGTGCCGACCGGGAAGTTGGCCGCCGCGCCGCCATCGGTGTCGCCGCGGCTGTAGCCGGACGTCGTCTCGTAGGCGGTGATCGAGGTCAGGGTCGCGGGACCGAAGTCGTAGGAGACGTGCGCCGAGCCACCATAGGTCTTGTAGGCCTGCGGATTGTTCTGAGCCTCGTCATAGGAAACCTGGTCGCGCGGGCCGACGGGCTTGTTCGAGCCCTTCTTGATGTAGCCGCGTTCGAACAAGGTCGCCGTGCCGTCATAGTCGCGGGCATGGCCCGAGAGCAGGACCGAGAGATTGTCGGTCGGCGTCAGCAACAGCTGAAGACGCACATCCTTTTCGGTGAAACCGCCCATGGCGTTCTTCTTGGGCGTGACCGTGCCGTCGTCGCTGGCGCCGGTGAACGTGTTGTCGACCCAATTATCGCGATGCTGGTAGAGCGCGGAGAGGCGGAAGGCGACCTTGTCGGCCACGATCGGGCCGCCGACGCCGCCGTCGAAGGTGGTCGTGCCGTAGGTGCCGTACGAGGCGCTGGCGCGGCCTTCGAACGTCTGGGTCCGAACAGCGAACCCTGCGGGCCGCGCAGCACTTCGATCTGGTTCACGTCGAACACCGGGTTGGATTTGAGCACGACATGCTCGAGCACGACGTCGTCCTGGATGATCGACACCGGCTGCGACGCGCCGAGATAGAAATCGATATTGACGAGACCGCGAATGTAGAAACGCGGGAAAATGCGGCCGGTGGTCGATTCCACATAGAGGCTTGGAACGCGGCCCGACAGGCTCAGCAACGTATCGTCACAGCCCGCGGCGATCGTGCGCTGTTCCGCGCCGCTCAGCACGCCGACGGAAACCGGCACCTTCTGGAGATTTTCGGAACGACGCTGCGCGGTCACGGTGACCTCGCCAAGACTGTCGTCGGAGGCCGCCGAAGCGGCGGCGGCGGAATCCTGCGCGAAAGCGGCGGTGGCGCACAAAAGCGCACCCAACGATGCGCCGAGCGCAAACGCGGACTTGGTGGTAGATTTCAAAAGGATTCCCCTTGTGGACATGTGCGAAAGCCCCGTGACGCGGATGCGCCCGGTGCCGATCATTGTGCCTTTTCCCTCTCGCCGGTTTTTTGGAGCCGGCCTTATCGGGTCCGTGCTCGAGAGTGCCGTAGGAAGCGATTGTGGCGCGTTCGTGACGGTTTAGGCCTCTCAGCCCTCGAGAAAATCCAGGTAGGCGACGACGTCGTTACTCGTCTGAAGGAACAGGCCCGCCTGGATTTCCTCGGGCTCGCCCGCCCTCTTCGTCCAGATGATAAAGGCGAACGGCGGCGTCGTCGGATACGGTGCGCATCAGCCAAGCCGCTCGATCAGCGCCATCGCGCCCGCGGGATTGCGCTCCTTGGCGCCGGCGATCAGGAACAGGAATGCGTCACGGGGCTTGCCCAGGCTCGCCGCGGGCGGATCGATATAGGCATAGCCCTCCGGCGCGCGGCCTGCCGCCCATGCCTTCGCGGTCTCGGCCCAGGCATCGAGCGCCTTGGCCGAATAGCCGGTGGGTTCGTCCGCGCGCGTATTCTGCAGGCGGGCGTAGGTGAAATCGGCGGTCAGGTCGGCGAATTGCGGATATTTGTCGGAATCAGCGAAGACGATCGCGACATTGGCTTTGCGCGCCAGTTCGACGAAGGCGGGATCGCGGAAGCTCTCGTGTCGCGGTTCGATGGCATGGCGCAACGGTACACCGTCGATGCTCCTGGGCAGCATCTCGAGGAAACCGGCGATATCCTCCGGGTCGAACTGCTTCGTGCCGGCGAATTGCCACAGGATCGGGCCGAGCTTGGGGCCGAGCTCCGACAGACCCTGGTTGATGAATTTGTCGATCGACTCCGCGCCGTCGCACAACACGCGGCGGTTAGTGCAGAAGCGCGAGGCCTTGACCGAGAAGACGAAATCGTCGGGCGTGCGCTTCGCCCAATCCGCCCAGGTCGCGGGCTTCTGGGTCGAGTAAAAGGTGCCGTTGATCTCGATCGCGGTGACGTGGGTCGAGGCATATTCGAGCTCGCGCGCCTTGGCCCAGCCCTTGGGATAGAAATTGTCGCGCCAGGGCTCGAACGTCCAGCCGCCGATGCCGACCCATATTGTGCCGCTCATAATGCCTCTCCCAGCACGGCAGCGTAAGCCGCCGGATCGACGTTCGAACCCGAGCATATAATCACGGTTTCGCCCTCTATTGGCAGCAATTTGCCTGCCAGCCACGATGCAAGCGCGACCGCCCCGCCCGGCTCGACCACCAGCCCAAGACCGAACGCATGACGCATGGCGGCGCCAACCTCCGCCTCGCTGGCCCATATGCCGCGCGCGCCGGCTCTGCGGAGCGTTTCGAAAGTCAGCTCGGCGACTCGCTTGGTCTGGAGCGCGTCGCAGGAGGTGAACGGCGCATCGGCCGGCACTTCGACGATGTGCCCGAGCGCAAGCGAGCGGCCCATATCGTCCCAGCCTTCCGGCTCCGCGATCCATATTTCGCTGTTGGGCAGCGCCAGAGCCAGGCCAGCGGCAAGGCCGCCGCCGCCGCAGGGTGTCACCACGCGCGCGGGCGCATGGCCAAGCTGGTCCAATATCTCGATCCCCGCCGTGCCCTGCCCTTCGATCACATCCGCATCGTCGAACGACGGCACCAGCACCGCCCCACGCCGCGCCGCCAGATCGCCGGCAATCGCCTCGCGGCTTTCGCTATGGCGATCGTAGAGGATGATCTCGGCGCCGAGCGCGCGCGTGCCCTCCATCTTCACCGCGGGTGCGTCGGCGGGCATCACGATGGTGGCCGGCATGTCCAGCAGCTTTGCCGCGCGCGCCACGCCCTGCGCGTGATTTCCGGATGAAAAAGCGACCACGCCGGCCCTGCGCT
>JAEKMC010000138.1 GCA_019508115.1 Sphingomonas sp. | reverse complement strand
GGGCCGCTATGACATGATGCGCAATGAGCTCTACTTCCTGGCATGCGGGCATCATCCGGCATTCGGTTATGCCGATCAGCCACCGCTCGTCCCCCTGATCGCGGCGTCAACCCAGCTGTTCGGCGAGAACGTCTGGCTGCTACGCCTGCCTGCGGTCGTTTCGATGGTTGCACTCGTGCCGCTCACGGCTGCCTTCGCCCGCCTTGTCGTTGGAGGCCGTTCCGCCGTGATCGTCGCGGCGATTGCGGCGGCCACGGCACCCGGGCTGGCCGGGGTGAGCACGACGCTGACCACCGCCACGTTCGAGCCGATCGCCTGGACGGCATTCGCTTATTGCGTGACCCGCGCATGGCTGCGCGATGAGCGTCCTATGCTCGTCTGGGCGGGCGTCGTCGCCGGCCTCGCGATGGAAGCCAAATATGGCATCGCGATTTGGCTGATCGGACTCGCGGTCGGGATGGTTGCGACGCCGGCGCGGCGGATATTCGCCTGGCGGGAATGTTGGATCGGGGCCGCGCTCGCGCTGTTGATCGTCGCGCCCAATATCGTCTGGCAGGCCACCCATGGATGGCCCTTTGTCGAGATCGTCGCCAACCACAGCTCGGGAAATCTCACCGGCGGCGTATTGCGATTCGAGATCGGGCAAATCGTTGCGCTCAACCTGCTGCTGGCGCCGCTCTGGATAGCGGGAATTGTCGCGCCGTTCGTATCGAAACGGCTGGAACCGCTGCGTTTTCTCGCGATCGGCTTCATCGTCGCGACGATCCTCACGATCGCCACGCACGGGAAGGATTATTATCTCTTCGCGGCCTATCCGACGATGTTCGCATTGGGCGCGATCGTCTGCACGCGTTTGCGCACGTGGATGGCCGCTTTGTGGATGCTGGCCGGCACCGTCAATTTCGCGCTTGTTGCCCCGATCGTCCTTCCGTTGATGCCGCCCGCCGCGCTGTTCGCTCTGTTCGAGCACAGCCATCTCCGGCCGGCCCCGGACGAAAAAGCGGCGGTGGGAGCGCCGCTCACGCAGGTCTTTTCCGAAGAAATGGGGTGGCGCGAGTTGGAAGGCCGGGTGGCAAATGCCTATCGCGCCTTGCCCGCAGCCACGCGCGCGCGCGCCGCGATTTTCGCGACCAATTACGGCGAGGCCGCGGCGATCGACATTTATGGACGTCGGGACGGACTTCCGCCGGCCATCAGCGGCGACAACCAATATTATCTGTGGGGACCGCGCGGCTATGACGGGAGCGTGATCCTCCTCATCAACGGCGATCCTGCGGCATGGCGCGGCCGGTGCGACGCGGTCGAGGTCGTGGATCGCTTTGGCGTGCCGTTGGCCGTGCCGTTCGAGCGCGAACGGCCGATTTCGATTTGCCGTGGTCTCCATGGCGGGCTCGCGAGCGCCTGGCCCACGCTGAAGCGGTTCGGGGCATGACGGACGCGGTGCCGGCGGGTTCACTGGCCGCCGCCAATCTCCTCCGCCGTAGTTTGAGCGACTTCGCGCGGCGGATGCGCGGCTTGCGCGACGCCCATGGCGTGAGCGCATCGAAACTGAGCGTGCTCGGCAGGCTTTATCGCGCCGGCCGGCCACTCAGCGCGACCGAACTTGCCCGCCTCGAAGGACTGCAACCGCAATCACTGACGCGGATCATCGCGGATCTCGAAACGGACGGATTCATCCTCCGCAGCCGGAACGAGAGCGACGCACGCCAGCGCGACATCGCGATCTCGGAAGCGGGCAGCATGCTGCTGATGCGCGATGCTCATCGGCAAAATACATGGCTGGCCAACGCAATGGATGAGAAGCTCACGCCGGCCGAACGGGCGATCCTGGCGCTTTCCGCCGAACTTCTTGACCGGCTCGGTGACTATGATCCCGTCGTCGAGCGCGGGGCCGCTCTGCGAGATCAGCGCTCACAGATGCCGATCAGTTCCATCGAAGCGAAAGTGACATAGGCGCTCCTATGCGTTCGGTTCGGCGCAGCGCATGCGGCGCCCCAAACGGGCAAGCCCCGTCGCTTTGGCAGCGGCGGGGCTTCCTGAAAGCCCTTCCTTTTCGGAAGGACTCTCAATTCCTCATCTCTCGATTAAGCGGTTGGATTAAAACGCGTCTCCTAAAATCCGGTTCCCGCATGTGCCCTTTTTGAAGGCGCGCGGCGAAGCGGACATTCCACCTCTGGCCGTCGATAGGAAAGGCGCCGCGCGCGCGATCAGGAGTGCACCCTCGCCTGGGCAAATAGGCCGAGCAATCGGTTGGCTGGGGCGGCAGGATTCGAACCTGCGGATGGCGGCACCAAAAGCCGCTGCCTTACCACTTGGCGACGCCCCAACAGCCGCGCGCTTATAGTCAGCACGCCGCGCTTGGGAAGGCCCTAAGCCTTCTCAGAAAATCCTTTCGACCCAATCGTGCGGATCGGGCGCGTCGCCGCGCTGGATGTCGACCAGGGCCTGGCGCAGCTCTTGGGTCTGGATGCCGGGCCCGCCATTGCCGATCGTGAAGTCCAGCCCATCACGGCCGCGCACGCGGCCGATCGGCGTCAGCACGGCGGCGGTGCCGCAGGCGAAGCTTTCGCGCAATTTGCCGCTATGGGCATCGGCCTGCCACTGGTCGATGCTGTAGCGCTCCTCGCGTATTGTAAGCCCCCGGTCGCGGGCGAGCGTGAGCAGGCTGTCGCGCGTGATGCCGGGGAGAATCGTGCCGCCCAAAGGAGGCGTGATCATCGATCCGTCGTCCATCACGAAGAAGACGTTCATGCCGCCCAGTTCCTCGATCCACTTCTTCTCGATCGTGTCGAGGAAGATGACCTGATCGCAGCCCTCGGCGATCGCCTCCTTCTGCGGTAGCAGCGACGCGGCATAATTGCCGCCGCACTTGGCGGCACCCGTGCCGCCCGGCCCGGCGCGGTTATAATGTTCGGACACCCACAGCGTGACCGATGGCGCGCCGCCCTTGAAGTAAGCGCCGACCGACGAGGCGATCACCATGTAAAGATACTCGTCGGCAGGCCGCACGCCCAGGAATACGCTCGACGCGATCATGAAGGGCCTGAGATACAATGCCCCACCCTCGCTCTCCGGAATCCAGTCGCGATCGATCTTCACCAATTGACGGCAGGATTCGAGGAACAGCTCTTCGGGCAAGGGCGCCATCGCCAGGCGTTCGGCGGAATCGCGGAAACGCTTCGCATTCATGTCGGCGCGGAACATCGACGCGCCGCCATCGGCGGTGCGATAGGCTTTGAGCCCTTCGAAAATCTCCTGCGCATAATGGAGCACCGCGGAAGCCGGATCCATTTGCAGCGCGCGGCGCGGATGGACGCGCGCGTCGTGCCAGCCTTGGCCTTCCTTGTAGCGGATCGTCACCATATGATCGGTGAAGACGCGCCCGAAGCCCGGATTTTCGAGCAAGGCCTGGCGCTCGCTCAGGGGCATCGGGGACGCATTTTGCTCGAACGCGAAGGTCAGACTCGAATCGGTGGACATGCGGGCCTCATAACCGGTCAAAACTCATATGTCGGCGTCTTGACGCGCTAGGGCAGGCTATCACATTAGGTCAATATGGCTGTCCCGTCCGCTTCCCCCCTTTTCCTGCGCGAAACCGAAATCCGCCGCGGCGCCGAGTTGCTGTTTTTCGGCTATGCCCATCTTTATAAGCAAACCGATCAATGCCTTGCCAAGCAGGGGATGGGGCGCGCGCATCACCGCGCGCTCTATTTCATCGCGCGTCAGCCCGATCAGACGATCAGCACTTTGCTCAAGACGCTCGGCATCACCAAGCAGTCGCTCGGCCGCGTGCTGACCGAATTGACCGAACGCGGCATGGTCGAAACGCGCACCGGGCGCGAGGACCGGCGCCAGCGCCTGCTGCGCCTGACCGCGACCGGCGCCAAGCTGGAACAGGAATTGTTCGAAGCGATGCGTTCGCGCCTGTCCTCGGCCTATGCCGCCGCCGGCCAGGAATCGGTGACCGGTTTCTGGCGCGTGCTCGAGGCGTTGATCCCGCCCGAGGAGCGCAACCGCGTCGTCGATCTCGGCGAAATCCCGCTTTAAAGATTTTCTGTTCGCACATGCAGCAATAGCGGTTGCGCGCGTCCGCCGCGCAGCCTATCCGCGCCGCCCATGAACATCGAACTCATCCCCGTGGGCAAGGACCCGCCGAACGAACTCAACGTCATCATCGAAGTGCCGGTCGGCGGCGAGCCGGTCAAATATGAGTTCGACAAGAAGTCCGGCGCGCTGTTCGTCGACCGCATCCTGCACACGCCGATGCGCTATCCCGCCAATTACGGCTTCGTACCGCACACGCTGTCGCCCGATGGCGATCCGCTCGACGCTTTGGTGATCGCGCGCTCGCCCTTCATCCCGGGCTGCGTCGTGCGCGCGCGGCCGATCGCGGTGCTCAAGCTGGAAGACGAAGCCGGCGGCGACGAGAAGCTCGTCTGCGTGCCGGTCGATACCACCTTCCCTTATTATACCGATGTCGGCGAGGCGCATGACCTGCCGTCGATCGTGCTCGCGCAGATCGAGCATTTCTTCACCCACTATAAGGATCTCGAGGCAAAGAAGTGGGTGCGGATCGGCAATTGGGGCGATGCCGAGGAAGCCAAGCGGATCGTGCTCGAGGCGATCGCCGCCGCGGAACAGGCCAAGCGGGGCTGATCCCCGGAAGGGCCAGCCCCTTCCCCGCATGACGACCGCCAGCTAAGCCCGTCCCTCGGAAGGGGGACGGGATGGCCTTACGTCTGCAACTCGGCAACCGCATCGCGCCGCCGCGCTTCATCCTCTTCGTCATCCTGACGATCATCGCCGACCTGTTCGCAATGCCCCGGCTTGGATGGGCGCGGGGAGCGATGGCGGGGTTCGATATTGCCGCGCTCGTCTTTTTCGTCGCCATCTCGCCTTTGCTCAACGATCGCACCGACGAGATGCGGCAGTCGGCCAAGAAGAATGATGCGAACCGCGCCGGCTTGCTCGTCATCACCGGCATCGTGATGGGCGTGGTGCTCGCCTCGGTCGCGTCCGAGCTGATGCAGAAAGGTCGCCCGCACGTCGGGGAAATCGCGCTGATCGTCGGCACGCTCTGCGTCGCCTGGATCTTCAGCAACATCGTCTATGCGCTGCATTATGCGCACCTTTTCTACACCGAAGTCGGCGGCGGGGCGGATCGGCGCGGGATCGAGTTTCCCCAAACCGCGGAGCCCGATTATTGGGACTTCCTCTATTTCTCGACCTGCCTCGGCATGACCTTCCAGGTATCGGATATGAGCATCACTTCCAGCGGCGTACGGCGGGTGGTGATGTTCCATTGCCTGGCCGCATTCATATTCAACCTCGGCATCATCGCCTTCACGATCAACGTGCTCGGCGCGCGCTGATTTTATTTGAGGTTGCGCCTTTCGGCGCATGGCGAAACGCGCTCTTCCGCGCGTTTCCAAACGACCTCGAAACCCAGCCTAAACGCCTACAAAAGCGCAACGAAAGCACACGCGCCGGGCTGGACATGCCTGGCCCGGCGCGCAACACCCGCGTCATGACCATGCGCCTTTCGCTGCGCCTCGCAGCTTCCGCCCTCGCTTTTTCCTCCGTTCCCGCCACCGCCCAGATGAGCGACGCCCCGACGGGGACCAGCATGCCCCAGCCCGCGCCGCTGGCCGACACGATTCCGCCGCCGCGCGATGTGCCCTATTCCGGCACGATCAAGCTGGCGGTCGACGCGACCGACGTCGCGCACGGCATCTTCCGCACGACCGAGACGATTCCGGTGCAGCCCGGTCCTCTCGTCCTCCTCTATCCGAAGTGGCTTCCGGGCAATCATTCTCCCACCGGCCAGATCAAGAAGATCGCCGGGCTGACCTTCACCGCCGATGGCAAGACCATCCCCTGGAAGCGCGACCCCATCGACGTCTTCGCCTTCCACCTCGACATTCCCGCCGGCGTCACATCGATCGAGGCCAGGTTCCAGTATCTCTCGCCCACCGCGGACAATCAGGGCCGCACCGTGATGACGCCGGTGATGCTGAATCTCGAATGGAATTTGGTCGCGCTCTACCCCGCCGGCTATTTCACGCGGCAGATCATGGTCTCGCCGAGCGCGACCTATCCCGATGGCTGGACTTCGGCGACCGCACTGCGCCCGTCGGGCACCGACACCGCCAAAGGCGGCCTGATCCAATATGAGACGGTCGCGTTCGACACGTTGGTCGACTCGCCCACCATCGCCGGCCGCTATGCCAGGATCGTGCCGCTCTCGGACAGCGTGACGCTCGACGTCATCGCCGACCGGCCCGAACAATTGCCTGAAAAAGCCGAGCATATCGCGCCGCACAAGGCGCTGGTCGAGCAGGCGGTCAAGCTGTTCGGCGCGCAGCATTATAATCATTACGATTTCCTGTTCACGCTGTCCGACACGCTCGGCGGCCAAGGGCTCGAGCATCATCGCTCATCCGAGGACGGTGTGAAGCCGGGCTATTTCCAGGATTGGGATGCCGTCGCGGCCGGTCGCGACATATTGGCGCACGAATTCACGCATAGCTGGGACGGCAAGTTCCGCCGCCCGGCGGACCTGTGGACGCCCGATTATCGCCAGCCCATGGGGAACAGCCTGCTCTGGGTCTATGAAGGCCAGACCCAATTCTGGGGCCATGTCCTGTCCGCGCGCGCCGGCCTGATCAGCAGGGAAGAGGTGCTCGACGAATTCGCGGCGGACGCGGCTTACTACGCCAATCAGGCGGGCAAGCAGTGGCGCGCGATGGACGACACCACGCTCGATCCGATCATCGCCCGGCGCGCGGCGCAGCCCTGGCCGAACTGGCAGCGCTCCGAGGATTATTATCGCGAAGGTTCGCTCGTCTGGCTCGACGCCGACAGCCTGATCCGCGAACGGTCGAAGGGCAAACGCTCGCTCGACGATTTCGCGCGCCTCTTCTTCGGCGGGCATGACCGCGACTGGGGCGAGCTGACCTACCGGTTCGACGATGTCGTCGCCGCGCTCAACCAGGTCGAGCCTTATGATTGGGCGACCTTCCTCCACCAGCGGATCGAGGCGGTCGCGCCGCAGGCGCCGCTCGACGGCTTCGCGCGCGGCGGGTACCGGCTGGTCTATACCGACAAGCAGGGGCCCTGGCAGAAATCGCGCGACAAGGCGCGCAAGACCGCCGACTTCATGTATTCGATCGGCGTCACAATGGGCCGCGAGGGCAAGGTCGCGACCGTGATGTGGGACAGCCCTGCCTTCAACGCCGGGCTGACCAACGGCACGACGGTGCTCGCAATCGACGGCACCGCCTATAGCGACGACGATCTGAAGCAGGCGATCAAGGATGCCAAGGGCACCGGCAAGCCCATTACATTGCTTGTCCGCCAGGGAGATTATTTTCGCACTGTAAGCATCGCCTGGAACGGCGGCTTGCGCTATCCGCACCTCGAAAAGATCGATCCGAAGGCGCCGAGCTCGCTCGACGCCCTCTTCACCGCGAGGAAGTAGCGCATGGCGGTACCCGCCCAAACTTTGCTTCTCTTCGGCGCGACAGGGGACCTGTCGCGCCGCATGTTGCTCCCGTCCTTGTTCGGCCTGCATGCGGACGGGCTGCTGCCTGCCGACCTGCAGATTTACGGCACGGCGCGCAGTCAGATCGACGATGCCGCCTTCCGCGAGACCGCGGCGACCGCGCTCGAAGGCATCGTCAAGGAACGTAAGCTGGGCAAAGGCGTCGTCGACGGCTTCCTCGCGCGCATCCATTATGTCGCGGCCGACGCCTCGCGGCCCGAGACGCTGGCCGAGCTGGGCAAGGTGATCGGACCGCGCGCCGACAATGGCCTCGCCATCTTCCTCTCGACCGCACCATCCCTGTTCGAGCCGACCATCGCCGGGCTCGAGGTCGCGGGCCTGGCGGGCGAGCATACCCGCCTCGCGCTCGAAAAGCCGCTCGGCCAGGATCTCGCATCCTCCAAGGAGATCAACGACGCGGTCGCGCGCGTCTTCCCCGAGGCGCGCACTTTCCGCATCGATCATTATCTCGGCAAGGAGACGGTGCAGAACCTGCTCGCTTTGCGCTTCGGCAATATCCTGTTCGAGCCGCTATGGAATGCGAGCGCGATCGAGCAGGTCCAGATCACGGTCGGCGAGACCGTCGGGCTGGAGGGCCGCACCTCCTATTTCGACGGCATGGGCAGTCTGCGCGACATGGTGCAGAACCATATGCTCCAGCTGCTCGCTTTGGTTGCGATGGAGGCGCCCGCACAATTCACCGCCGCCGCCGTCCGCGACGAAAAGGTCAAGGTGCTGCGCTCGCTGCGCAAGCTCGATGCCGCCAAGGAAAGCGTGATCGGCCAATATGATGCGGGCGCGGTCGCCGGCCAGCCGGTGCCGGCTTATGCCGAGGAGCTGGGCAGCCAGTCCAACACCGAAACCTTCGTCGCGCTGAAAGCGCATGTCGACAATTGGCGTTGGCACGGCGTGCCCTTCTACATGCGCACCGGCAAGCGCCTGCCGCGCCGTTCGTCGGAGATCATCATCCAGTTCCGCGCGGTGCCGCATTCGATGTTCGCGGGGCGCGGTGCCGCGCTCCAGCCCAACCGGCTCGTCATCTCGCTCCAGCCGGACGAGAATGTCAGCCTGTCGATCATGGCCAAGGTGCCGGGCCTCGACCGCGAGGGCATGCGCCTGCGCGAGGTTCCGCTCGACATCCGCATGCCCAACGCCTTCGCCGACGTGCGGCGCCGCATCGCCTACGAACGGCTGCTGCTCGACCTGATCGAGGGCGACCCGACCCTGTTCGTCCGCCGCGACGAAGTGGAGGCGCAGTGGGAGTGGATCGACGCGATCCGCGACGGCTGGGCGATCAATAGCATGACGCCGAAACTGTATCCGGCGGGAACCTGGGGCCCGCCCGCGGCGATTGCCCTAACCGAACGCGATGGAGTGAGCTGGCATGATTGAAGCGGAATGGTGGGAGCATGACGATGCGGAGGCATTCGCGGAAGCGATTGCCGGCGATATCGGCTTCATCATCGAAAGCGCGATCGATGCGCGCAACGCGGCGGTGATCGCGCTGTCGGGCGGCAGCACGCCGATCAAGGCGTATGAAAAGCTCGCGCAGATGAAATATGAGTGGAAGAAGGTCACCATCTTCCCCGTCGACGACCGGCTGGTGAAGGTGGACGATCCGCTCTCCAATGTCGGCATGCTCGCGCGTATCTTCCTGCCGAAGGGCGCGCGCGTGGTGCCGCTCGGCGCGGACAATCCGGATTACAAGCAGGCGGGCAATGCCGCCGACGCGCGGCTGCAGGACCTGCACTGGCCGCCCGATCTGGTGCTGCTGGGCGTAGGCGCGGACGGCCATACCGCTTCGATCTTCCCCGGGCCGGATCTGGATGCCGCGCTGACCGCGCCCAAGACGCGCCGCGCGATCGGCGTGATGCCCGATCCGCTGCCACCCGAAGCGCCGGTCGCGCGCGTCACGATGACGCGTTCGGCGATCCTGTCGGCCAAGGCGCTGGTGCTGTGCCTGACCGGCGATACGAAACGCGAAATCGTCGAACAGGCGATCGAGGATGGCGCCGGGTCCAAGGTCCCGATCGGCCAGGTATTGGCCGAGGCCGAGCAGCCGATCGACATTCACTGGACAGCCTGATCCGCCGAACCCTCTCCCTTGCGGGAGAGGGTTATCGGACCGTCACACTTCCAACCCCTGCAGCAATTTCGGCAGCTTGCCGCTCTCGCCTTTGGCTTCGGCCATGAAGCGGCGCTGGAGCGGCGGGATGCGCGACACCATGTCCAATCCGAAGCGGCGGATCGCGCGCGGCGCCTTGCCCGGCAGGCCGAACAATTTGGTGAGCGCATCGGTGGTGGCCGCGACGACGAAGCTGTCGAGCGCGCGCCATCGTTCGTAACGCGCCAGCAATTGCGCATCGCCGAGATCCAGCCCCAGGCGGGCGCCCTCCACCAGCACCTCGGCCAGCGCGGCGACATCGCGGAAACCCAAATTGAGTCCCTGCCCCGCAATCGGATGGATGCCGTGGGCGGCGTCACCGACCAGCGCCAGCCGCGTGTCGGTGATGCGCGCGGTATGGTGAAAGCCGAGCGGATAGGACGAACGCGGACTGGCGGAGCGGAGCTTGCCCAACATCCCGCCCATGCGCGTCTCGGCCTCCGCCAGGAAAGCGCGGTCGGGCAGGCCCAGCATGGCGGGGCCATGCGCCTCCGCCACCGTCCACACGATCGCGGACCGATGGCCGTCCGCATCGTCCAGCATCGGCAGCAAGGCGAACGGGCCACTGGGATAGAATATCTCGTGCGCGACGCCCTCGTGCGGCCGCTCATGCCCCAATGTCGCGATGATCGCGTGATGATGGTAGCTCCAGCGCGCGACGTTGATCCCCGCGGCCGCGCGCGTCGGCGAATTGCGCCCCTCCGCGCCCACCAGCAGCGCAGCGGAAAAGGATCGGCCCTCCTCGAGCGTGACGCGGGCAGAGGCGCCGTCACGCTCGACGCTACGCGCGCGCGCGGGCATCAGCAGCGTGACGTTCGCCGCCGCGGCGGCCGTCTCGTGCAGCACGCGCCGCAACAGTCTATTCTCGTACATATAGCCGAGCGGCCCCGCAGCCGGCCCCGGATCGAACATCAGGCTGCGCGGCGCCAAGCCATCGCTCACCCGGATCGATCCGATCGGGCACCCCTGCCCCGCCAGCCGCGCGCCGACGCCGATCGCGTCCAGCATCGCCTGGCTCGCGCTCGCAACCGCGGATGTGCGGCCGTCGAAGCTCTTGGCGAGCACGCCCGCCGGCTCGGCGGGATCGATCACGATGCTCGACACGCCATGCGCATCGAGCGCGATCGCCAGCGTCAGCCCAACCAGCCCGCCGCCAAGAATGATGATATCTGCGTCCTGCACCGAAATCCTTCCTTAGGCGACGGCCGCCCCATTCTTGCGGAACAGCGCGCGGTCGTCCTGATTGAAGCCCCAATTCCAGACGAACGCGCCAAACGTGCCGAGGATCAGCGGCACACCGACCACCAGCTCGAACCATTCGAAACTGTGCGGCAGCCGCGTCACCCTTGGCGATCGCGGCGAGCCCGAGCGCGATAATCAAGGCGACTGCCGGTCCGGCGGCGGCGACGACGTCGTCGCGCGGAGACGGACGCGGCGCGGCCCAGCCCGCATCCGCGAAGGCCGGCAAAGCCGCGCGGAAGAGATACACGAACACGACCGAAAGCGCGACCTGGATGAGGATCATCGCCACGGAGATGGCGAGATTGCGCCAGGGTGCCACATAGATGAGCGCGGCCTCGCTCACGACCGCGGTCGCGGCGATCGCCTCGGCGGCAAGCAAAACCGCGAGCGCGCCGGTTCCGCCGACGAAGGTCGGCCCGACCAGCCCCATCACCGCTTTCCCCGGGATCGACAAAGCGAGCGCGATGCCGAGCTGCGCGGCGATGATCCAGAAGCCGACCTGGCGCACCTGCTTGGCCACCGCCTTTCGGTTATTCTCCGCGAGATTCTGCGTGATCACCGGACCCAATATCGGATCGAAGCTGGTCTTCAATTTCTGCGGCAGCGACGCGACCTGCTGCGCGACATAATAGATGCCGACGATGGTGGGCGAGAAGAACAGGCCGAGCATGGCGATATCGAGCCGGCGCGAACCCCATTCGATCGCATCCGCGCCCGCGAGCGGCAGATTGCGCAGCGCGGTCCTCGACAATTGGATCGGCTCGGGCCGCCAGCCGCGCGGCCTTCCATAAGCCTTCAGCAGCGGATAGAGCGACGCCGCCAGCGCCGCGACCGCCGAGATGGCGTAGGAGATGATCAGGCCGTCGCGCAGCGAATACCAGGAGAGCGCGAAGGCGGCGATGCTGATCGTCCACGGCTCCACCAGCGACCGCGCCTTGACCGTCGCGCCGATGTCGCCGCGATAGGCGAGCGCGGCGAGTGCGATGTCCGAACCCGCCCAGCCGAAGATGGTGAGCGGCAACAGATAATCGCGCTGGTTGATCTCACTGTTGGGGAACATCAGCTCCGGCACCAGCATCAGGATCACGGCTGCGACGAGCGAGCCCAGCCAACCGACCAGCAGCCCGTCCCATACGACGCAGGCATGATCGCGCTCCGTCGTCGAAAGCTGCTGCGCCAAGCCGCGTTTGAGCCCCATCGTCGCCAATTGGCCGGCGAATTCGACGATGATCGTCGCATAAGCGAAGCGCCCAAGCGCGTCGGCCCCATACCAGCGGCCCGCGATGAACAGGAACGGCAAGCGCGCCGCGAGCCGCAGCAGGAACCCGAAGAAATTGGTGCGTCCGCCCTTCGCAAGCGCCTCGATATCGCCCGGCCCGGTCACATCGCCCCCGTGCCTTTTCAATGCGCGTCGCCCCAGCTGTGGCCGGTGCCGATCTCGATCCCCAACGGGACCGACAGATTGACATAAGGGGTGGCGGCCTCCGCCATGACCTTCTCGATCACCGGCTTGGCGGCGGCGACATCGCCCTCCGGCAGTTCGAACACAAGCTCGTCATGCACCTGGAGCAGCATGCGCACCTTGTCCAAACCCGCCGCCGCGAGCGCGGGTCCCATCCGCACCATCGCGCGCTTGATGATGTCCGCGCTGGTGCCCTGGATCGGCGCGTTGATCGCCTGGCGCTCGGCGCTCTGGCGTTCGCCGACGGTCTTGCCCTTAATCCCCGGCAGGTGCGTCTTGCGCCCGAAGAGCGTCGTGACATAGCCCTTTTCGCGCAGCTGATTGATCGTCTCCGCCATATAATTCTTCACGCCGGGGAAGCGCTCGAAATAGCGGTCGATGATCGCCTGCGCCTCGGCGCGGTCGACGCCCAGCCGTCCCGCAAGGCCCCATGAGGAGATGCCGTAGAGGATCGCGAAGTTGATCGTCTTCGCCTTGGCGCGCGTGTCGCGGTCGACCACGCCGAACAATTCCTCGGCGGTGAGGTTGTGAATGTCCTGCCCTTGCGCGAACGCCTCGCGCAGCTGCGGCACGTCCGCCATATGCGCCGCCAGCCGGAGCTCGATCTGCGAATAGTCGGCCGCGAGCAACACATGCCCCGGCGGCGCTACGAAGGCATGGCGGATGCGCCGGCCATGCTCGCTGCGGATCGGGATATTCTGGAGATTGGGATCGGTCGACGACAGCCGTCCGGTCTGTGCGACCGCAAGGCTGAAGCAGGTATGGACGCGGCTCGTCGCCGGATTGATCTGTTCCTGCAGCGCGTCGGTATAGGTCGATTTGAGCTTGGTCAGCTGGCGCCAGTCGAGCACCAGCCGCGCGACCTCTACGCCCTCCGCCGCGAGCCGCTCCATCTCATTGACGTCGGTCGAATAGACGCCGGTCTTGCCCTTGCGCCCGCCGGCGAGACCGAGCCGGTCGTACAGTACCTCGCCCAATTGCTTGGGGCTGCCGATCGTGAAGGGGCCGCCCGCCGCCTCGTGCACCTGCGCCTCGAGCCTGAGTATCTCCTGCCCGAATTCGGTCGACAATTTGTGCAGCTCGCCGCGGTCGACGAGGATGCCCGCACGCTCCATCTCGGCCACCACTGGCACCAAGGGCCGGTCGACCAGCTCGTACACTCGGTTCGCCGCCTCGGGCACCAGCCGCGGCTTCAGGCGCTGCCACAGCCGCAAGGTGACGTCGGCATCCTCGGCCGCATATTCGGTCGCGCGGTCGATCGGCACCGCGTCGAACGTGATCTGGTTCTTGCCCGTGCCGCACACGTCCTTGAACTCGATGCAGGCATGGTCGAGGTGGCGCTTGGCGAGATCGTCCATGCCATGCCCGCCCAGCCCCGCGTCCAGGTCGTAGGACAAGAGCATCGTGTCGTCATAAGGCGTCACGTCGATGCCTGCGCGGCGGAACATGATCAGGTCATATTTGAGGTTCTGCCCGATCTTGAGCACCGCCGGATTCTCGAGCAGCGGCTTGAGCTTCGCCAGCACCAAAGGATGCGGCAATTGCTCGGGCCGCTGGGTCAGCAGATCCTCGCCGCCGCGCCCGTGGCCGACGGGAATGTAACAGGCCTTGCCCGGCGCGGTCGCGAGGCTGATCCCGACCAGATTGGCGCGGATACAATCCACATCGTCGGTCTCGGTATCGACCGCGACCACGCCCGCGGCATGCGCCTCGGCGATCCAGCGGTCGAGGTCGGCCTCGGTGATGACCGCCTCATAATCCTTATGGTTGAACGGGATCGCGTCCTCGACCCGCGCCGGGAGCGCGGCGCTCGCTTCCTCCCCACCCAATTTGGTCAGCAGCGAACGGAAGCCCTGCTCCATCAGGAATTCCTGGAGCGGTTCGCGCGGCAGGCCTTTCAGGATCAGCTCGTCGAGCGGCTGCGGCAAGGGCCGGTCGCACACCAACCGCACCAGCTCGCGGCTCAACCGTGCATTGTCGGCATGCTCGATCAGATTCTGGCTGAGCTTGGGCTTCTTGATGGCGGGCGCGGCGGCGAGCACGCCTTCCAGGTCGCCATAGGTCTGGATCAGTTCGCTCGCGGTCTTGGGGCCGACGCCCGGAACGCCCGGCACGTTATCGACCGAATCCCCCATCAGCGCGAGCACGTCGCCCAATTGCCCCGGTTCGACTCCGAATTTCTCCAGCACATGTTCGCGCCCGAGCCGGCGATTGTTCATCGTGTCGAG
>JAEKMC010000073.1 GCA_019508115.1 Sphingomonas sp. | reverse complement strand
AATCCGCAGGTCGTGCTGGGCGTTTATCGTCAGTTCGATACGAGTCTTGCGGGGATCGACCGCGGCCAATCCGGCATCTGGCTGGTGGCGCAGGCGATGCGCGATCCCGGCAATCTCGGCACGATGCTGCGCACCGGCGACGCGGTCGGCGCGGGCGGACTGATCCTGATCGACGATACGGTCGACCCTTTCTCGGTCGAGGCGGTGCGCGCGAGCATGGGCGCGCTCTTCACGCAGCGGATCGCGCAGGCGCGCTGGGAGGAATTCCTGCCCTGGCTGCGGTCCGGCCCAGGCCAGCTGATCGGGTTGAGCCTGGAAGCGAGCGAGGATTATCGCCGGCCGGTCTACGCCGCGCCGACGTTCCTGCTGGTCGGCAACGAAGCGCAGGGGCTGCCCGCCGATTATGCCGCCGCGTGCGACATCCGCGTCAAGATCCCGATGCTCGGCAAGGCCGACAGCCTCAATGCTGCCATCTCCTGCGCGGTGATGGCCTATCAGGTGCTTGGGCAGCGGCTCCCCTGAACCACAGCTGTAACGATCGTTCGCAGCCGGTTCAGCCGCCGCGCGTTACCTCGGGTCGAACCCAAAGGAGGAATGGGATGAAAAAGATCATAACCGCTATCATCGCAACCGCCGCGATTGCGGCACCGCTGGCAGCGCAGAGCGCCGAGGACCAGCGCCGTTGGGATTATGCGCAGGAACGCTACCGCTCCGAAACGGCCCGGTATCAGGCCGAGCGCGACCGTTATTCCGCGATCGCCCGCGCGGATCGTGGCCGCTATGGCTCAGACCCTTATGCGACGAGCTATGATGCATCCCGCGACTATCGCGACGATCCTCGCTATCAGGAGCGCGCGCTGGCTTCGAACGACCAGGTCTATCGCGGCTCGGACGGGCGTTATTATTGCAAGCGTAGCGATGGCACGACCGGCCTGATCATCGGCGCGGCCGGCGGAGGCATTCTCGGCAACATCATCGATGGCGGCCATCATCGCGCCGCGGGCACATTGATTGGCGGCGCGCTCGGCGCGCTCGCGGGCAAATCGATCGACCAGAACCAGGTCAAATGTAGATAATGGGATGGGGCCGGGAAGCCGGCCCCATCCGTTCAGGCCGCATAGGCCTTTTCGCAGGCATCGATCACGGCGGGCGGTTGACCCAGTTTCGCGGCCGCCGCGAGTTCCTCAAGCTTCTTTTCGCGTAACGCGTCGCCATTGCGCAGGCCGGCGGCACGGAGCGTCACGCTCAGCTTGGGATCGAGCTTTTCGATGAAGCTGCCATAAGCATTAGCCGCGCCGGCATAGGTCGAGCCTTGATCGGCCAGTGCCTTGCGCAGGAATGCGGCGAGCGCATCGCACTGGAGCATCGCATCGAGCGGCTTGGCAGGTAATATTGGCTGGCTGACCCGGCTGGCTGGGAAAGCGGCGGCGCAGGTGGGCTGCAAGGCATGCCAATCGCCCTTGATCGTCTGGTCGAACAGGGCAGGCATCCGCTTGGACACCGCGTTGACCTTGTCTTCGTCGAGCGCCGTGCCCGACGATGCATAGAGCATCGCATAATGGAGGATACGCGTCTGCGCGTCGGCTGGCAGCTCGCCCTTGGCACCCGCCGCTTCGCGCTCGCTTGCCGCCGCGACCACACCGCAGGCGGCCGCCTGATCCAGCGCGCCGGTAGGCAGTTGCGGCGCTCTTTCCCCGCAGGCGGAGAGGAGCAAGGCAAAGCACGCCGAAAACGGCAGCATTCTCGACGTGATGGTTTTCGGCATCTCTTCTCCGTCTTCTGTCTACGTGCGGATCGGAATTTGGTTGCCCACGATAAGAGGCGGATCTGAACCCGGACGGCTCGTAGGTTATGATGTATTGAACATCATAATTCATATGTGATATATGGATAGTGACGAAGGAAACTTGCATGATCACGGCCGGACAAATGCGCGCAGCGCGTGCCTTGTTGGGAATTGACCAGCGTCAGCTTGCGGAACTGGCGGGTGTGTCGCTGCCCACGATCCAGCGCATGGAGGCAAGCGACGGGGTGGTGCGCGGCGTCATCGATACACTCATGAAAGTGATCGAGGCGCTCGATCGCGCGGGCATTTCGCTGATCGGCGACGGGGCCGACAGTCCGGCAGGAGGCCGGGGGGTGCGGTTGAAAGCCGCAAGCCCCTCCGGACGCCAATGATCCAAAACCGCATGACGAGAAATCGACCAGGCTTTCTCGACCTGTTCACCCCGAAGCTCGTCACCGTCTTGCGTGAGCATTATCGGTTCCAGGACCTCAAGGCCGATTTCGTCGCCGGCCTGACCGTGGCGATCGTCGCATTGCCGTTATCGATGGCGATTGCGATCGCATCGGGCGTCACACCCGATCGCGGGCTCTACACAGCGATCGTCGGCGGCTTCGTCGTGTCGGCGCTGAGCGGCAGCCGATTCCAGATCGGCGGCCCGGCGGGTGCCTTCATCGTGCTGGTGGCGGCTACGGTCGCGGCCCATGGCGTGGACGGACTGCTTCTCGCGACGTTGCTGGCGGGCATGATCCTGCTCGTCATCGGCTTCCTGCGGCTCGGCACCTTCATCAAATATATCCCTTATCCCGTGACGGTCGGCTTCACATCGGGCATCGCGGTCATCATTTTCGCGAGCCAGCTCAAGGACCTGCTTGGCCTGACGCTCGCGGGACGCGAACCTGGGCCGTTCCTGCCTAAGATCATGGCGCTGTCCGCCGCATTGCCCAGCCTGAGCGTGCCTGCTTTGGCGGTGGCCCTTTGTTCGATCGCGGCGATCCTGGTCCTGCGACGGCTGCGACCGCATTGGCCCGGATTCCTGATCGCGGTCGCGGCGGGGGCGCTCGCCACCTGGCTGCTCCACCTGCCGGTCGAAACGATCGGATCGCGGTTCGGCGGCATTCCGCGCTCGCTGCCGGCGCCGCATCTGCCGGACCTGTCGCTCGTCCGTATTCAGGAGATGCTCCCCGCCGCTTTCTCCTTCGCCTTGCTCGGCGGGATCGAGAGCCTGCTGTCGGCGGTGGTGGCGGACAGTATGTCAGGCCGCCGCCACCGCTCAAACTGCGAGTTGGTGGCGCAGGGGGCGGCGAATATCGCCTCGGCTTTGTTCGGCGGAATCTGCGTGACCGGGACGATCGCGCGTACCGCGACCAATGTTCGTGCCGGCGCGCGCGGGCCAATATCGGGCATGCTGCACGCGCTGATCCTGTTGGCGTTCATGGCGATTGCCGCCCCACTGGCGAGCGCGATTCCCCTGGCGTCGCTCGCGGGCGTGCTCGCGGTGGTTTCGTGGAACATGGCGGAGAAGCACGAATTCAGGATATTGCTGCGCGCATCGCGCGGCGACGCGGTCGTTTTGCTCGTGACCTTCCTGCTGGTGGTATTCCGCGACCTGACCGAGGGCATATTGGTCGGCTTCGGGATCGGCGCGCTGCTGTTCCTGCACCGCATGGCGCATGCGGTGGAAATCGATCGCCCCGTGTTCGTGGCCGATGACGATCAGGCGGATTCGGGCGAGGGCGCAGCCTATTCGCGAGCGCTAATCGCCGATCATGACGTGATCGTCTATCGCATCACCGGCGCCTTCTTCTTCGGCGCGGTGGGCGAGGTTGCGGCCACGCTCGACCGTATCGGCGAACATGCCAAAGCCTATGTGCTGGATCTGTCAGGCGTGCCCGTCCTCGATTCCACCGCGGCCGCGATGATCATGGGTTTCGCACGCGATGCACGGCGGCATGATGCCACCGTCCACATCGCGGGCGCGCGGGCAGCCGTCCGCCGGCTGCTGCTGATGCATGGCGCGCGCGCGCCCGACATCCATTTCAACGATTCGCTCGATCACGCTGTGGCGGCGGCCCGCCGCGAGGTGGCCA
The DNA here is from genome assembly GCA_019508115.1 of Sphingomonas sp. GTDB lineage: Bacteria > Pseudomonadota > Alphaproteobacteria > Sphingomonadales > Sphingomonadaceae > Sphingomonas_I. The sequence continues at coordinate 33,970 of JAEKMC010000073.1, read as the reverse complement.
CATAAGAGCCGGCGCGCGGAGCCGGATCAGATGTGGATCGGCTTGCCCTGCACCGCCATCGCCGCTTCCTTGATCGCCTCGCTGTGCGTCGGGTGGGCGTGGCAGGTGTAGGCGATATCCTCGCTGGTCGCGCCGAACTCCATCGCCTGCGCCGCCTGCGCGATCATCGTGCCCGCGACGCTGGCGATGCACCAGACACCGAGCACGCGGTCGCTATCCGCGTCCGCGATCACCTTCACGAAGCCATCGGGCTCATGATTGGTCTTGGCGCGGCTGTTGGCGAGCATCGGGAACTTGCCGACCTTGACTGGTCCGCGCTCCTTGGCCTGCTCCTCGGTCAGGCCGACGCCCGCGATCTCGGGTGAGGTATAGACCACGCTCGGGATGACGTCGTGGTTCACGATTCCGGTCAAGCCCGCGATATTCTCGGCAACCGCAATGCCTTCATCCTCGGCCTTGTGCGCGAGCATGGGGCCAGGAACGACGTCGCCGATCGCCCAGATACCAGAAACCTTGGTCGCGAAATCAGGCTCGATGTCGATCTGGCCGCGCGGGTTGGTCGCCAACCCAGCCTTGTCGAGGCCGAGGCCTTCGGTGTTGGCGCGACGGCCGATCGAGACCAAGACCACATCGGCTTCGATCGTCTCGGCGGCGCCGCCCGCGGCGGGCTCGACCATGATCGTCGCACCCTTCTTGCCGGCTTCGACCTTGGTGACCTTGGTCGACAGCTTGAACTCCATCCCCTGCTTCTTGAGGATCTTGTTGGCTTCCTTGCGGACCTCGCCGTCCATGCCGGGCAGGATCTGGTCGAGATATTCGACCACGGTGACCTTGGCGCCGAGACGACGCCAGACCGAACCCAGTTCGAGCCCGATCACGCCGCCGCCGATCACGACCATATGGCCGGGGACCTTCTCCAGCTCGAGCGCGCCGGTCGAATCGACGATCACCTTCTGGTCGATCGCGACGCCGGGCAGCGGTGTGACCGAGGATCCGGTCGCGATCACGATATTCTTCGCGGTGACATTGCGGTCGCCAACTTTGACGCTGTGTGCGTCCTGAAAGCTCGCATGGCCCTTGAGCCATTCGACCTTATTCTTCTTGAACAGATATTCGATGCCGCCGGTGAGCTGCTTGACCGCGTCCTTGCGCTGGCCGTGCATCGTCTCGAGGTCGAGGCTCATCTTGTCGATCTTGACGCCGAGCTTCGCGAGCGCGCCGCCGGCGGCTTCGTCGTACAGCTCGGAGGCATGCAACATCGCCTTCGACGGGATGCAGCCGACGTTGAGGCACGTGCCGCCCAGCGTCTCGCGGCTCTCCGCGCACGCGGTCCTTAGGCCGAGCTGCGCCGCGCGGATCGCCGCGACATAGCCGCCGGGACCCGAACCGATCACCAGCACGTCGAAATCATAGTCAGCCATTTGCTACTCCGTTCCCCGGCGAAAGCCGGGGTCCAGTCCACCGGCTCAGCTGGGCCCCGGCTTTCGCCGGGGAACAATCCACAAAATCAAAGGTCGATCAGCAGCCGCGTCGGGTCCTCGATCGCGTTCTTGAGCGCGACCAGGAAGGTCACCGCCTCGCGGCCGTCGATCAGGCGATGGTCGTAGCTGAGCGCGAGATACATCATCGGGCGGACGACGACCTGGCCGTCGCGGACGACGGGGCGCTCCTCGATCCGGTGCAAGCCGAGCACGGCCGACTGCGGCGGGTTGATGATCGGGGTCGACATCAGGCTGCCGAACACGCCGCCGTTGGAGATGGTGAAGGTGCCGCCCTTCATCTCATCCATCTTGAGCGTGCCGTCCTTGGCGCGCTTGCCGAAGTCGCCGATCGTCTTTTCGATCGTCGCAACCGACATGTCCTGCGCATCGCGGATCACGGGTACGACCAGGCCGTTCGGCGCGCTGACCGCGACCGAGATGTCGGCATAATCGTGATAGACGATCTCCTCGCCCTCGATCGATCCGTTGACCGAGGGGATGTCGCGCAACGCCTGACAGGCGGCCTTCACGAAGAAACCCATGAAGCCCAGCCGGACGCCATGCTTCTTCTCGAACAGATCCTTATACTTTGCGCGGGCCGCGATCACCTCGGTCATGTCGACGTCGTTGAACGTCGTGAGCATGGCGGCGGTATTCTGCGCTTCCTTGAGGCGCCTGGCGACGGTCTGGCGCAGGCGCGACATCCGCACGCGCTCTTCCTTGCGGCCGCCCGACGATACCGCCGGGGCGGAGACGCTCGGCGCGGGGGCGGCGGCCTTGGCGGCGGCTGGCTGGATCTTGGCGGCTTCGATCACGTCGTCCTTTGTGATGCGCCCGTCCTTGCCGGTGCCTTTGATCTTCGACGGATCGACTCCGTGCTCGAGCACCGCGCGGCGGACCGACGGGGAGAGCGTCTGGCCGCCCGTACCGCCCTCTTCCGCCTCGCCATGATTGCCATAGCCGACCGGCGTCGCCTGGCCTGCTGGCGCGGCAGCCGGTTCGGCGGGAGCCGCGGCTTCGGCCTTGCCGACCGCAGTGCGATCTTCGACCGCAGGGGTGGCGGCGGTGGCGGCTGACGCCCCTTCCTGGATGCGCGCGATCACCGCGCCGACCGAGACGGTATCGCCCTCACTCGCGACATGCTCGGCGATCACGCCGGCGGTCGGGGCATTGACCTCGACCGCGACCTTGTCGGTCTCGAGACTCGCGATCGGCTCGTCGGCCTTCACCGCGTCGCCTGGCTGCTTGAGCCACTGGCCCAAAGTTGCCTCGGTGATCGATTCGCCCAGCGTTGGGACGATAACGTCGGTCGCCATTGGTCTTCCTTATGCTTTAGGTTCGTGGCCCAGCGCTTCGGCGACGAGCGCCGCCTGCTGGCTGGTATGTTTCTTCAGGAAACCGGTCGCGGTCGAAGCCGAAGCCTTGCGGCCCGCATAGACCGGACGGATCGCCTTGCCGGCAGCATTGGCCGCTTCCTCGATCAGGCATTCGACGAAGAACCAGGCGCCGTTATTCTTCGGCTCTTCCTGCGCCCAGACGACCGTCTCGAGATTGGTCATGCGCGCGATACGCGCGGCGAGCGCGTCCGACGGGAAGGGATAAAGCTGCTCGATACGGACGATCGTCGTCTCCTTGTCGCCCGCCGCGTCGCGCGCCTCCGCAAGATCATAGAAGACCTTGCCTGAGCACAGGACCAACCGCTTCACCTTGTCGTCAGCCGGCGCATTCGGATCGCTCAGGATGCGCTTGAAGTGGCTGTCGCCGAGGAATTCGTTGATCGTCGATACCGCCGCCTTGTGCCGCAGCAGCGACTTGGGCGTCATCATGATCAAAGGCTTGCGGAAATTGCGCAGCATCTGGCGGCGCAGGATGTGGAGGCAACAGCATCACGAGGCCGTTGGCGCGCAACCACTTGGATTCGCCCGCGGCGATGAACTGGTCGATCATCACCTGCGCGCCATTGGCGAAATCGCCGAACTGCGCTTCCCACAGCACCAGCGTCTTGGGCGACTGGCCGGCATAGCCATATTCGAAGCCGAGCACGCCGAACTCGGAGAGCGGGCTGTCGAGCACCTGGAAACGGCGGTCGAGTTCGCTCAACGGGATATATTTGTGGCCGTCGGTTTGATCGGTCCACACCGCGTGGCGTTGGCTGAACGTGCCGCGGCCGACATCCTGGCCGGACAGGCGGACGGGATAGCCATCGATCAGCAGCGTGCCGAAGGCGAGCGCCTCGGCGGTCGCCCAATCGAAACCTTCGCCGCTTTCGAACATGCCGCGCTTGGCTTCGAGGATGCGGGCAAGCGTCTTGTGAACGGTCAGGCCGGCGGGCACCGTGGTGAGCAGCTTGGCGACCGTGTCGAGCTTCTCGCGATCGACGCCGCTCGCCGCTGCGCGACGCTCGGTTACCGCCTCGCGCGGGGCGGCGAGGCCGGCCCATTCGCCTTCGAACCAGTCGGCCTTGTTGGCCTTGTAGCTCTTGCCCGCCTCGAATTCGCCTTCGAGGTAGGCGACGAAATCGCCCTCCGCCTTCTCCAACCAGGCCTGGTCGATCAGGCCCTGCGCGACCAGGCGCTCGGTATAGAGCTTCGACACCGGCGGATGCTTGCGGATCTCTTCGTACATCAGCGGCTGAGTGAAGCCCGGCTCGTCACCTTCATTGTGGCCGAAGCGGCGATAGCACCACATGTCGATCACCACGTCGCGCTTGAAGCGCGCTCGGAACTCGGTCGCGACCTTGCAGGCGAAGGTCACGGCTTCGGGATCGTCGCCATTGACGTGCAGGATCGGCGCCTGGACCATCTTGGCGATGTCCGAGCAATAAGGCGACGAGCGTGCGAATTGCGGCGAGGTCGTGAAGCCGACCTGGTTGTTGATCACGAAATGGACCGTGCCGCCGGTATTATAGCCGCGCAGGCCGGAGAAGCCGAAGCATTCCATCACGATGCCCTGGCCGGCAAAGGCCGCATCGCCGTGGATCAGGATCGGCAGGACCTTGGCGCGCTCATTATCCTGCAGCTGGGTCTGTTTCGCGCGCGACTTGCCCAGCACGACCGGATCGGCCGCCTCGAGATGCGAGGGGTTGGGCGCGAGGCTCAGATGGATCTTGTTGCCGTCGAACTCGCGGTCGGTCGACGTGCCGAGATGATATTTGACGTCGCCCGAACCGCCGACATCCTCGGGGTTGGCCGAGCCGCCGGCGAATTCGTGGAAGAGGACCCGGTAGGGCTTCTTCATCACGTTGGTCAGCACGTTCAGCCGGCCGCGATGGGCCATGCCGATCACGACCTCCTGCACGCCGGCCTGGCCGCTATATTTGAGCACCGCCTCGAGCGCGGGGATCATCGATTCGCCGCCGTCGAGGCCGAAACGCTTGGTGCCGACATATTTGCGGGCCAGGAATTTCTCCCATTGCTCGCCCTCGATCACCTTGGACAGGATCGCCTTCTTGCCCTCGGGCGTGAAGCTGATCTCCTTGTCCTTACCCTCCATCCGCTGCTGGAGGAACATACGCTCCTCCACATCCTGGATGTGCATATATTCGAGGCCAACCTTGCCGCAGTAATTACGGCGCAGCACGGCGATGATCTCGCGCACGGTGGCGCGTTCGAAGCCGAGCACGCCGCCCAGGAAGATCGGGCGATCCATGTCGGCTTCGGTGAAGCCGTGATATTCGGGATTGAGGTCTTCGGGGAAGCCTTGCTTGCTCAAGCCCAACGGATCGAGATCGGCGAGCAAGTGGCCGCGCACGCGATAGGTGCGGATCAGGGTCGAGGCGCGGATCGAATCCAATGCCGCGGCGGTGACATCCGCAGCCGGTGCAGCAGCAGATTCTACAGCCGGTGCGGGCTTGGCGCCTTTCGCAGGCTTGGCCGCGACCTCCATCTGGGTCGGATCGAGCCCCGCAGTAAGCGCGTCGGTATCGCTCAGCGGCCAGTTCGAGCGCGCCCAGGACGGACCGGAGACGGTGGCTTCGAGCGCCTGGAAATAGGTGCGCCAATCGGCTTCGACCGACTGAGGATCGGCGCGATATCGCCGGTACAGCGCCTCCGCGAAGGAGGGGCTAACCCCCTCCAGCTCGTCGAAGCCCAATCCTTCGATACCCATCGCACGTCCTTCGTTCGGTTCGCCGCCGTATCAAAACGGTCTGTCGCGGCGCGCGCCCTATCAGGTGAGCGCTACCAGTCTGTTAATCAACCCTTGAGCAGAGCGGAAAGCGTGGTGCCAAGCTCCGACGGCGAGGCCGCGACGCGGATGCCTGCTTCCTCCATTGCCGCGATCTTGCTGTCGGCGCCGCCCTGGCCGCCCGACACGATCGCGCCGGCATGGCCCATGCGGCGGCCCGGAGGCGCGGTCCGGCCCGCGATGAAGCCGACCATCGGCTTCTTGCGGCCCTTCTTCGCCTCGTCCTTAAGGAACTGGGCGGCCTCCTCTTCGGCCGAGCCGCCAATCTCGCCGATCATGATGATCGACGTGGTCGCATCGTCGGCGAGGAACAGTTCGAGCACGTCGATGAAGTTGGTGCCGTTGACCGGATCGCCGCCGATGCCGACCGCGGTCGTCTGGCCGAGGCCCGCATTGGTCGTCTGGAACACCGCCTCATAGGTGAGCGTGCCCGAGCGCGAGACGACGCCGACCGAGCCCTTCTTGAAGATGTTGCCGGGCATGATGCCGATCTTGCATTCGTTCGGCGTGAGCACGCCCGGACAGTTCGGGCCGATCAGGCGGCTCTTCGAACCCGTCAGCGCGCGCTTGACGCGGACCATGTCGAGCACCGGAATGCCTTCGGTGATGCACACGATCAGCGGCACTTCGGCATCGATCGCCTCGAGGATCGAATCCGCGGCGAAGGGCGGCGGCACGTAGATCACGCTGGCATCGGCGCCGGTCTTCGCGACCGCTTCCTGCACGGTGTCAAAATTGGGCAGGCCCAATTCCTCATGCATCGTGCCGCCCTTGCCCGGCGTCACGCCGCCGACCATCTTCGAGCCGTAGTCGAGCGCCGCCTTCGTATGAAAGGTACCGGTCTTGCCGGTCATCCCCTGCGTGATGACCTTGGTATTCGCATTGACGAGGATCGACATCGGTTATTTCGGTCCTTTTTGTTCCCCGGCGAAAGCCGGGGTCCAGATTACGTAAGAGTAGAAGCCAGATCGACCCAATCCGGGTTGAGCTCCTCGATTGCTTCCAACTTCCAGGCTCGCCGCCATTCCTTCATCTGCAATTCTCTGGCGCGGGCGGCTTCGATCGTGTCGAAAACCGCAAACCACACCAGCGACTTGCATCCATATTTCTTGGTGAAGCCGGCGACCAGACCTTCGCGATGCTCGTAAGCTCGCTTGGGCAGATCACTTGTCACACCAATGTAGAGCGTGCCGTTACGCTTGCTCGCCATGATGTAGACGTATCCCTGCTTCTCCATTCCTTCCTCTGGCCCCAAAAACGAGGCCCAGATCAACCGTCCAACTGGGCCCCGGCTTTCGCCGGGGAACAGAAAATCATTTCAAGCTCTCATCGATGCCCTTGCAGGCGACCAGCAATTCTTTGACCGCGTCGACCGAGACCTGGAGGTTGCCCTTGGCTTCCGCATCCAGTGCGACCTCGATGATCTCCTCGGCGCCGTTCGCGCCGATCACCACCGGCACGCCGACATAGAGGCCGTCCACGCCATAAGGACCGTCGACATAAGCCGCGCAGGGCAGGATGCGCTTCTGGTCGTTGAGATAGGCTTCGGCCATCGCGATGCCGCTGGTGGCCGGCGCGTAGAAAGCCGAGCCGGTCTTGAGCAACGCGACGATCTCGCCGCCGCCGCCGCGCGTGCGCTTGACGATCTCGTCGATCTTGGCCTGGCTCGACCGGCCCATCTTGATCAAATCGGGGACCGGGATGCCGTTGACGGTGGAGTATTGCACCACCGGCACCATCGTGTCGCCATGGCCGCCGAGCACGAACGTGTTCACGTCCTTGACCGACACGCCGAATTCCTCGGCAAGGAAATGGCTGAAGCGCGCCGAGTCGAGCACGCCCGCCATGCCGACCACCTTGTGATGGGGCAGGCCGGAAAATTCGCGCAGCGCCCACACCATCGCGTCGAGCGGGTTGGTGATGCAGATCACGAATGCGTCCGGCGCATTGGCCTTGATGCCCTCGCCGACCGCCTTCATCACCTTGAGGTTGATGCCGAGCAGGTCATCGCGGCTCATGCCCGGCTTGCGCGCGACGCCGGCGGTTACGATGATCACGTCCGCGCCCGCGATATCCTTGTAATCGTTGGTGCCGGTGATCCTGGCGTCGAAACCCTCGATCGGGCCGCACTGGGACAGGTCCAGCGCCTTGCCCTGAGGAATGCCCTCGACGACGTCGAACAGGACGATGTCGCCCAATTCCTTTTTGGCCGCGAGATGTGCCAACGTGCCGCCGATGTTGCCCGCGCCGATAAGCGCGATCTTCTTCCGAGCCATGCGACCCCTTCCAGACTGATAACCAGTGCGCGTGAGAGCGGTCACAGAGAGGCGACCGCGAAGCTGCGGGGGCCGCTTAGACCCATCGCCTAAGGCGTTCAACCTTCGAAACGGCAATGTTCGGACTGATTTCGTGCTGCGGTATAAATTTTTGTTTCACATCGTCGCTCAATCGGCGGCGAGACCATGGCCTTCCGCCAGATAATCGGCCGATTGCATTTCGATCAGCCGCGAAACGGTTCGCTCGAATTCGAATGCCCCGTCGCCCGCGGGGTATAGAGTCTGCGGCTCGGCAGCCGCGGCGGCGAGCAACTTGACCTTATGTTCGTAGAGCGCGTCGATCAGCACCTTGAAGCGCGCCGCCTGGTCGCGCTTGTCGGGCCCCATCACCGGAATGCCGACGATGATCACGGTATGGAAGGCCCGTGCGATCGCGAGATAATCGGAAGCGCCGCGCGGCTCATCGCACAGCCGCTTGAACGAAAAGACCGCCACGCCCTTGAGCGCCTTGGGCACGTGCAGACTGCGGCCGCCCGGAATCTTGAGCTCGCATGACGGCACGTGGAGGCGATCCTCGACGGGATAGTCGGTGAGGCGGAAGAAGGCGGCGGACAAGGCTTCGGTCGCGGCATCGCCAAGCGGCGAATACCAGGTCGGCATGCCCGCGAGTCGGTCGAGCCGATAATCGCTCGGCCCGTTCAAGCTCATCACGTCGAGCTGCCGTTCGATCAGCGCTATGAAGGGCAGGAACAGATCGCGGTTGAGCCCTTCCTTGTAGAGATCCTTGGGCGGGCGGTTGGATGTCGTGACGATGGTGGTGCCATGATCGAGGATCGCGGTGAACAGCCGGCTCATGATCGCCGCATCGGCGGTGTTGTTGATCACCATCTCGTCAAAAGCGAGCAAGCGCGCCTCGGCGGCGATCGCGGCGGCAACTGGAGGGATCGGATCGCCCTCCTCCTTCTTTCGCTCCTCGCGAATGCGCGCATGCACTTCGAGCATGAATTCATGGAAATGGACGCGCCGCTTGGGCCGCACGTGCGCGTGCTCGTAGAGCAGGTCCATCAGCATCGACTTGCCGCGCCCCACCCCGCCCCACAGGTAGACGCCTTTCACGGGATCGGGCTTGCGGCCGAGCATGCACCACAGAACGCTGCCCTTGGTGGGCTGGTCCTCGAGTTCGTGCGCGAGCCGGTCGAGACGCTCGGCCACCCGGCGCTGATCGGAATCGGGCCTCAACTCCCCGGCAGCGACGAGGCGTTCATAGCGCGCGAGAACGGTGGTCATGATTAAGCTTTGTTCCCCGGCGAAAGCCGGGGTCCAGACCGGCTCGCTAACCTGGACCCCGGCTTTCGCCGGGGAACGGTCATCAGAGCTGCCGCTCCACTTCCATTTTCTTGATCTCGGCGATGGCGCGCGCGGGGCTTAGCCCCTTGGGGCAGACATTGGCGCAATTCATGATCGTGTGGCAGCGATAGAGGCGGAAGGGATCCTCCAACTCATCGAGCCGCTCGCCGGTCATCTCGTCGCGGCTGTCGGCCAGCCAGCGATAGGCCTGGAGCAGGATCGCCGGCCCGAGGAACTTGTCGCTGTTCCACCAATAACTGGGGCACGAGGTCGAGCAGCAGGCGCACAGGATGCACTCATAGAGGCCGTCGAGCTTGGAGCGCTCCTCCGGCGACTGGAGCCGCTCCTTCGCGGCGGGCTCGGGCGTGACCGTCTGCAGCCACGGCTTGATCGAGGCATATTGCGCGTAAAAATGGGTGAAATCGGGAACGAGATCCTTGATCACGTCCATGTGCGGCAGCGGCGTGATCCGCACCTCGCCCTTGATGTCCTCGATCGCGGTGGTGCAGGCGAGCCCGTTCTTGCCATCGATGTTCATCGAACAGGATCCGCAAATCCCCTCGCGGCACGAGCGGCGGAAGGTCAGGGTCGAATCGACCTCGTTCTTGATCTTGAGCAGGGCGTCGAGAACCATCGGGCCGGTCTGATCAAGATCGAGCTCGTACGTGTCGTAGCGCGGATTCTCGCCCGTTTCCGGATCGTAGCGATAGATTTTGAAGCTGCGGACGCGCTTGGCGTCCGCAGGCGCCTTATGTTTGCGGGTGCGGCCGCTGATCTTCGAATTCTTGGGCAACGCGAACTCAGCCATCATCCGTCCTCAGTAAACCCGCGCCTTGGGCTTGATATAATCGACATCGTCGGTGAGCGTGTAATCGTGCACCGGCCGGTAATCGATCGTGACCGCGCCATCATTGAACCAGACGAGCGTGTGCTTCATCCACTCGGCGTCGTTCCGATCGGGGAAGTCCTCGTGCATGTGCGCGCCGCGGCTCTCCTTGCGATTGGCGGCCGCATGCATCGTCACCACCGCCTGCGGCAGCATATTGTCGAGCTCGAGCGTTTCGACCAGGTCGGTGTTCCAGATCAGCGAGCGGTCGGCGATGCCGATATCCTGCAGGCGGGCATTGACCTTGTCGATCTTCTCGACGCCATCGCGCAAAGACCTGGTGTCGCGGAACACCGCACAATCGGCCTGCATCGTGCGCTGCATGTCGAGGCGGATCTCCGCGGTCGGCGAGCCGCCCGACGCATTGCGATAATGGTCGAGCCGCGCGATCGCCTTGTCATCGGCTTCCTTGACCACCGCGCCATGCTTTGAAAGCGGCTGGACAAGCTCCGGAATGCGATGGCCGGTGGCGCGGCCGAACACGACAAGGTCGATCAGGCTGTTGGATCCGAGGCGGTTGGCGCCGTGGACCGACACGCAGGCCGCCTCGCCCACCGCGAACAGGCCGGGCACGACCGTATCCGGATTGCCGTCCTTCAGCGTGACAACCTCACCCATATAATTGGTCGGGATGCCGCCCATATTATAATGCACGGTCGGCACGACCGGCAGCGGTTGGCGGGTCAGATCGACATTGGCGAAGATCTTGCCGGTCTCGGTGATGCCGGGCAGGCGCTCCGCCAGCACCTTCGGATCGATATGGTCGAGATGAAGCCAGATATGGTCCTTATTCTCGCCCACGCCGCGCCCTTCGCGGATCTCCATCGCCATCGAGCGTGACACCACGTCGCGGCTGGCGAGGTCCTTCGCGGACGGCGCGTACCGCTCCATGAAGCGCTCGCCCTCACTATTGGTGAGGTAGCCGCCCTCGCCGCGCGCGCCTTCGGTGATCAGCACGCCCGCGCCATAGATGCCGGTCGGGTGGAATTGGACGAACTCCATATCCTGCAGCGGCAGGCCCGCGCGCAACACCATACCGCCGCCGTCACCCGTGCAGGTGTGGGCGGAGGTCGCCGAGAAATAGCAGCGGCCATAGCCACCGGTCGCAAGCACGGTCGCGTGGCTGCGGAAGCGATGGATCGTGCCATCCTCCATGCACATCGCGATCACGCCCTTGCACTCACCATTCTCCATGATGAGGTCGAGCGCGAAATATTCGACGTAAAAGTCCGCGTCATATTTCAGGCTCTGCTGGTAGAGCGCGTGGAGCATGGCGTGGCCGGTGCGGTCGGCAGCGGCGCAGGTGCGCTGCACGGGGGGACCCGCGCCCATATTCTGCATATGGCCGCCGAACGGGCGCTGGTAGATGGTGCCGTTCTCGTTGCGGCTGAACGGCACACCCGCATGTTCAAGCTCGATCACCGCCGCCGGCGCCTCGCGCACCATATATTCGATCGCGTCTTGGTCGCCGAGCCAGTCGGAGCCCTTGACCGTATCGTACATGTGCCACGTCCAGTGATCGGGCGTGTTGTTGCCGAGGCTGGCGGCGATACCGCCTTGCGCAGCGACGGTGTGGCTGCGGGTCGGGAAGACCTTGGTGATGCAGGCGGTCTTCAACCCCTTCTCGGCGACGCCCATCGTCGCGCGCAGGCCGGAACCGCCGGCGCCGACGACCACCGCATCATAGACATGGTCGATGATCTGATAGGCGCCAGGATTATTGGACGACATCAGGCGACGGCTCCCTGGAAAGCGACCTTGCAGATCGCGTAGATCGCCAGCGCGGCGCCGCCGATCGCATAGAAATTGAGCAGCACGATCGCGATCACGCGCGTGAAGTCATGCTGATAATCCTCGATCACGACCTGCAGGCCCAGGCGGAGGTGATAGAAGACCGAGATTATGGCGAGGATCAGCGGCACGCTCGCCCAAGGCGAGGACAGCCACAGGACGAGGGCATGATAATTCCAGAGCGGCAGGCGGAGCAGCGACACCACCAGCCAGGTGATGAGCAACAGATTGCTGCCCGCGGTCAGGCGCTGGTGCCACCAATGTTTGGCGCCTTCATGAGCGGATCCGAGACCGCGGACGCGGCCGATGCTGGTACCGTTACCCATCAGAGCGCTCCGCGGTAGAAGATCAGGCCCCAGATCAGGAGCGTCAGCAGGATCGAGATGACGAGCGTCGCGAGCGCACCGGCCTTGTTGATCTTGAGCTCATAACCGGCGCCCGTATCGAGCAGCAGGTGGCGCACGCCCGAGCAGAGATGCTGCAGGAAGGACCAGGTCAGGCCGACCAGGACCAAAGCCGGCAGCCAGTTGAGACGACCGGTCGCATTCGACGTCATCAGATCGACGAACCTGGCGTAGCTCGCCTCCCCTCCTGCGAGCGCTATCAGCCACCAGACGAGCAGCACGCCGCCACCGACCGCGAGCGCGCTGCCGGTCGCCCGGTGGAGGATCGAGACCAGCATGTGCGGGCCCCATTTCCAGATCGTAAGATGCGGCGAGAGCGGCCGCTGGGCATTGCGCGCCATGCTTGGCTAGGTCCCAAGAAGAGTTGATGGCAGCCCTTTAGCCCAATCATGCCGCGTTGCAACGTTCGGCTGCCGAGAAGCTTGCAAACCTCCAAACAAGACTAACCGACTGTTTACCTTCTGCCCCTATGCACGGGAACGTAAGAGGCGAAACCGGAGAGTGAAGCCGTCATGTCAGACGATTATTACCTGATCGAACTCCCCGCGGCGGCCTGCGTGCCGATGCCCGCAGAGGACGTTTCACAGCGGCTGACGGTGTATAACCGGGACGGCGCATTCCAGCGCGATCTGGCTTTCGCCTGGGAGAAAGCGGGCGAGATCATCCTTCGCGCAACGCTCGACTTCTGGGCCATTTTGCCGACGAGCGGCACGCCGTGCGGTAATGCCATTGCAGCGATGAGTGTCCCGTCCGACGTGATCGCGGCGCGCATGACCAACCACGTCCGCGCCAAATATACGCGGCCGATCGATGCCAATTGGATCAAGCTGCTCAGCCTGATCGGCCGCGAAGTCTTCACGACCGGAGCGCCGGCGCCGCTGATCATCGACGGAACCACCGACCTCACCAAAGCGGTGATCAAGGCGCTACGCGAAGCTTTCCCCGATTCGGACGAGCGCGCGCGCATCATCGATACGGTCTATCGCCTGAACTTCATCGAAACCGAGATTTCGCTCGCGCAGCTGGCAGTGCTGCAGCAGCATCGCGTGATCGCCGGGCAGAATGAGGAAGGCGGCCGCTTCCAGCAGGCGGTGCTCGAGATCCTTCAAGGCGCGGTCACCAGCGCGGGGGCGCTGCAGGATCGTACCGCATCGACCGCCGGCTCGGCCCGCGGTATGCTCGGCAAGGCATCCGAAGTCGCCGCCGCCTCGGAGCAATCCGCGGTCGCCATGCGCGAAGCCGCGCAGACCGCCGCCGGCCTGATCCGTGCGATCGAGGAGGCGCGCGGCGAAGTGGAGGTCGCTGCGGGCGTCGCCACCCGCGCCAGCGAACAATCGGATAAGGCGGTCGCGGTCAGCCGCGCGCTGTCCGAACATGCCCAGGCGATCGAATCGATCCTCGGCCTGATCCGCGACATTGCGGGCCAAACCAACCTGCTCGCGCTCAACGCCACGATCGAGGCCGCCCGTGCGGGCGACGCCGGCCGCGGCTTCGCGGTGGTCGCGCAGGAAGTGAAGAGCCTCGCCAGCCAGACGGCGCGCGCCACCGACGACATCGCGACCAAGATCGGCGCGATTCAGGGCGCCGCCCGCCAGACGGTGGAAGCCAACGGCACGATCCGCACCACGATCGGCGACGTCCAGTCGTCGGCCGAGCGCATCCGCCGCGCGATGGAGACGCAGGCGCAGACCGTGACGATGATCACCGCCGCGGTCGACGAAACCGCGCTCGCCGCCGACGCCATGTCCTCCACCATTGCCGCGATCCGCACCGACACCGAACAGGTGGCACGCGACATCGACGAGCTGGAGAACGGCTTCCGCGCGGTCGACGCGCAGCTCGCCCGCCTCGACGCCACGACTGGCGCCTTCGTCGAGCGCTTCGCCGCCTGACCGGGCCAGATTCAAAAAACACCGGAATCGAACTGATAGATTTGTCCGCGCGGCTTAGACGGCTAAGCCGCGCGGCATGACTATCCATATCCTTGCTACCGGCACCAGCCGAGGCATTGGCGCGTCGATCGCCGCCTCTTTCGCCACCGATGACGTGCGCTTTGTCGGTCATTCGACTTTCGGCGGCGACAAAGCCCTTGCGGCCGATCTCTCCGATCCCGAGGCGACCCGCGCCTTGTGGTGGGAGGCGATGGGCCGGCTCGACGGGCGGATCGACGTGCTCATCAACAATGCGGGCATCTTCGAAGCGGCGCCGATCGACCAGAGCGACGACGCCTGGCTTGCCGATTGGGAACGGACGATGCGGATCAACCTGACCGCGTCAGCCGAATTGAGCCGGCTCGCCGTGCTCCACTTCCGCGAGGCCGGCGGCGGGCGGATCATCAATATAGCGAGCCGCGCTGCCCATCGCGGCGACAGCCCCGAGCACTGGCATTATGCCGCGTCGAAGGCGGGCATGGTCGCGATGTCGAAAAGCATCGCGCGCGGGTACGCTCGTGACAATATCCTCGCCTTTGCGGTCTGCCCCGGCTTCACGATGACCGGCATGGCGGAGGATTATCTTGCGAGCCGGGGCGGCGACGCTTTGCTCGCCGACATACCTTTGGGACGCGTCGCGGAGCCGGCCGAGGTGGCGGCGACGGTGCGCTTCCTCGCCCTCGAGGCGCCGCCATCAATGACCGGTGCGGTGCTCGACATCAACGGAGCCTCCTATGTCCGCTGAATGGGAGACACAGGCGGCGGAAAGCTGGAAGGTCACCTTCTTCCCCTGCACGCGCGCCGAAGGTGAGGCCCTCGCCACGATCGAACCCGATCTGGGAATCGATCCGCCGCCGACCCTAATGACGAGCGAGCCCGACCTCAGCCGGCCCGAGGAATGGCAACTCGACGTCTATCTGGGCGCGGAACCAGATGCGGCGCTGATCGAGCGCATCCGCGCGCTCGTGCCAAGCGTGGGCGACGCCCTGCCCAAGATCGAGAGAATCGAGGACGAGGACTGGGTCACGATAAGCCAGGGGTTCCTCGAACCGATCCGCGCGGGGCGCTTCTTCGTCCATACCGCCGCGCATGCCGACCGGATCCCGGCCGGGGCGACCGCCTTCCGGATCGAAGCGAGCCGCGCGTTCGGCACCGGCCATCACGAGACCACGGCGGGCTGCCTGACCGCGCTCGACCGGCTGGCGCGCGAGGGCAAGGATTTTCGCCGGATCGCGGATATCGGCACCGGGACCGGCCTGCTCGCCTTCGGTGCGCGCACGCTCTGGCCCGAGGCCGCGATCCTGGCTTCCGACATCGATCCGATCGCGATCGAGGTCACCGCCGAGAATATGGCGATCAATGCCATCCCCGCCGATGCGATCAGCCTGGTCGCCGCAGACGGCATGGACGACCCGCATATCCAGGCGGCGGCGCCCTTTGATCTGATCGTCGCCAATATCCTGGCCGGGCCATTGATTGCGCTCGCATCGGACCTGGTTGCAACACTCCACCAAAATGGAACCATCGTCCTCGCCGGCCTTCTGGCAAGCCAGGCCGATGATGTGCTAGCGGCATATGCATCGAACGGAATGAGATCGTCCGCCCGCATCGACAGCGGGGACTGGTCGATCCTGACGCTGGTTCAGGCGCGATAAACAACGCTTGAGCCAGGTGATATATATTGATAATACAGTCGGGCGACGATGCGAGGGGAATTCGCGTCGAGACGCGAGGATGGGACGGCGAGATGAATATGGAAGCGGGTATCGATCCGGCGGATTATCTGGACGAAGATGAACGGCGGAGCCGCAGAACGCGGATGCTGATCATCGGCGGGATCATCGCCGTCGTCGTGATCGGCCTGCTGTTCCTGATGCTCCACAAGAAGGCCGCGCCTGCCGCGGGGGGCGATGCCGCGCCTTCTGTTACCGTTATCATCCCCGGCCGCCACACGGTGACGACCGAGATTCCCGCGGTCGGAAATATCGGCGCGCGGCGCGACATGCCGGTCGGCGTGGCGGGCGAAGGCGGCGTCGTGCGCGCCGTCCTGGTCGAACCTGGCACCTGGGTCGCCGCGGGCCAAGCCCTGGCGACGGTCGATCGGTCGGTCCAGGTGCAGCAGGCGAATGCACTGGCCGCGTCGATCGCGCAAGCGCGCGCCGATGCCGAGCTCGCCAAATCCAACCTGATCCGGGCCAAGGCGCTGGTGAAGAGCGGCTTCATATCCCAGGCCGATATCGACGCCAAGCAAGCCGCGCTCGACGGCGCCAATGCGCGCGTTGCAGTCGCACAAGCGCAACTCAAACAGCAGCAGGCGACGATCGGACGGCTAGACATTCGTGCGCCGACCGCTGGCCTGGTGCTGACGCGCAGCGTCGAAGCCGGGCAGATCGTAAACCCGAGCTCGGGCGCGCTCTTCCGGATCGCGTCGGAAGGCAAGATGGAGCTGCAGGCGCGGCTCGCCGAATCCGACCTCCAGCGGGTCCATGTCGGATCGACGGCGATGGTCACACCGGTTGGTACCACGCTCAGGATTCCGGGCCATGTCTGGCAGATTTCGCCGGTAATCGACCCGAGCAGCCGTCAGGGCACGATCCGGATTGAGCTGCCTTACAATGCCGCGCTGCGTCCCGGCGGTTTCGCCGCGGCCGAGGTCGGCGGCGGCGTGGGCGACGTGCCGCTCCTTCCCGAAAGTGCGGTACAGAGTGATGCCAAGGGCAATTTCGTCTATATCATCGTCGCGGGCGACAAGGTCGTCCGTCGCAACATCAAGATCGGCGACGTCGACGATCGCGGCGTGACGGTCCTGAGCGGACTGGCGGGCACCGAACGGGTGGTCGCGGCAGCCGGCGCGTTCCTGAATGACGGCGACAAAGTGAAGCCCGACCTGCAGCCCAGAGCTCGCTGAGGACGAAAGACATGAACTTCCGGAACATTTCCGCCTGGTCGATCCGCAATCCGGTTCCGCCGATCGTTCTGTTCGTCGCGCTGACGCTGGCGGGGCTCGTCTCGTTCATGCGCATGAGCGTGAACCAGAATCCGGAGATTACTTTTCCGGGCGTCTATGTGCAGATCAGCCAGCCGGGCGCCGCCCCGACCGAGCTTGAGACGCAGGTCACGCAGAAGGTCGAGGCGGCGGTCCGCAACCTCGAGGGCGTCGAGGAAATCAACTCGACCGTTTCAGAGGGCAGCTCGGGGACCTTCGTTCAATTCTCGATCGAAACGCCGGTCGACCGCGCCACGACCGATGTGCGCGATGCCGTCGCGCAAATCCGCGGCTCGCTTCCCGAAGGCATTATCGAGCCGCAGGTCCAGCGCGTGAGCATCAACGGCAACGCGCTCGCCAATTTCTCGGTCGAAGCGACCGATATGACGATGGAGCAATTGTCCTGGTTCGTTCAGGATACGGTCTCGCGCCGCCTGCTCGCGATCGATGGCATGCAGCAGGTCGAGACGCACGGCGCGGTCAACCGTGAGATCCGTGTCATCCTCAAGCCCGAGAAGATGCAGGCCCAAGGCATCACCGCGTCTCAGCTCAACCAGCAATTGATGCAGATGAACATGAACGCGGCGGGCGGCCGCGCCGAGGTGGCCGGTACCGAACAGTCCGTGCGCGTGCTGGGCAATGCGCGCGACGCCTATACGCTGGGCCAGCAGCAGATCCAGCTCGGCGGCGGCCGTTCGATCCGCCTCGCCGACATCGCCGACGTACGCGATGGCTTCGGCGAGCAGCGCACGCTCGCGATCATGGACGGCAAGCCGGTCGTCTCTTTCGGCCTGAAGCGCTCGCGCGGCGCCTCCGATGTCGCGGTGTTCGACGCCGCCGTGAAGGAACTGGCGAAGATCGAGAAGGAAAATCCGAAGGTCCACTTCATCCAGCGGGCCAATTCGGTGAAATATACCTTGCGCAATTATAAGGCGGCGATGCGCTCGATGATCGAGGGCGCCGTGCTGGCGGTCGCGGTGGTCTTCCTGTTCCTGCGCGACAAGCGCGCCACCGCCATTTCGGCACTGGCGATCCCGCTCTCCGCGATCCCGACCTTCTGGCTTCTGAGCCTGATGGGCTTCACGCTCAATTTCATGACCCTGCTCGCATTGAGCTTGGTGTCGGGCGTGCTGGTCGACGATGCGATCGTGGAGATCGAGAATATCGTGCGCCACATGCGCATGGGCAAAACCGCTTTCCAGGCCGCGATCGATGCCGCCGACGAGATCGGCATCGCCGTGGTCGCGACGACCTTCTCGATCGTCGCCGTCTTCCTGCCGGTGGCACTGATGCCGGGCATTGCCGGGCAGTTCTTCAAGAATTTCGGCTTCACCGTCGTCGTCGCGGTGCTGATGAGCCTTGCCGTCGCGCGCATGATCACGCCCATGGTCGCCGCCTATTTCCTCAAGGCGCACGGCCAGGCGAGCCATGGCGAAGGCTGGCTGATGGATCGCTACATGCAGATCCTGCACTGGACGCTCGAGCGCAATACGGGTGCGCCGCGCAAATGGTATCGGCTGTTCCTGCGCGACAACCGCAAGCTGACGATGATGGTCGGCGTGTTCGCGTTCTTCATGACGATCGCGATCATGGCGTACCTGCCGAAGACGTTCCAGCCGCCGCTCAACGCCGATACGAGCCATCTGCAAATCACGATGGCACCGGGCACGACGCTCGAGCAGACCAAGGCTGTCGCAGATCGCGCCACCAAGCTCCTGACAAGCCAGCCGGACGTGCTGCATGCTGTGGAATATATCGAGGTCGGGTCGGCCGAAATCGTGATGAACCTGCGGGACGAGCGCACGCGCACGAGCACCGAATTCGAGCGTGCGATGCAGCCGGTCCTGTCGCGCATCCCGGACGCGCGCATCAATTTCGAGTCGCAAAATGGCGGCGGGAGCAGCTCGCGCGACGTCTCGGTGATGCTCGCCGGTGACGATCCCGCGGCCTTGTCCGCCGCCGCCGCCAAGGTGGCGGAGGAGATGAAGGCCATGCCCGGCCTGCGCCAGCCGCGCGTGGAGAGCGACCTTCCGCGGCCGGAAGTCGTGATCAAGCCGCGGCTCGACCTGGCGGCCGACCTGGGCGTCACCACCGCCGCGCTCAGCCAGACGATCCGGATCGCGACCCTGGGCGATATCGACCAGAATGCGGCCAAATTCTCGCTATCCGATCGCCAGATCCCGATCCGGGTGATGCTCGACGAGAATAGCCGCCGCGATCTGTCGACGATCCAGAATTTGCCGGTCCAGACGCGGACGGGTTCAACCGTGCCGCTCAAGGTGGTTGCCGACATCAGCTTCGGCGCCGGTCCGTCGCAGATCCTGCGCTACAATCAGGAACGCCGCACCGTCATCAGCGCCGATCTGGCGCCTGGCGCGCTATCGGGCGACGAGCGCGCGAAAATCCTGCTGCTGCCGTCGATGAAGAATCTGCCGCCGAGTGTGCATTATGCAGCGGATGGCGAGGCCAAATGGCAGGCCGAGATGGTGCAGAATTTCATCATCGCGCTGGCCGCGGGCGTGCTGCTCGTGTTCGCGGTGCTGGTGCTGCTCTATCGCCGTGTGATCCCGCCGCTGGTCAATATGAGCTCGCTGCTGCTGGCTCCGCTGGGCGGCATGATCGCGCTGTGGATCGCCGGCATGGCGATCTCGCTGCCGGTGCTGATCGGCATCCTCATGCTGTTCGGCATCGTCGCCAAGAATTCGATCCTGCTGGTCGACTTCGCGATCGAAGAGATGCGCCATGGCCGTCCGCTGATGGATTCGATCCTCGACGCAGGCCACAAGCGCGCGCAGCCGATCGTGATGACAACGGTCGCGATGGTCGCGGGCATGATGCCGACCGCGCTGTCGATCGGCGGCGACGGATCGTGGAATCAGCCGATGGCGGTCACCGTGATCGGCGGTCTGATCCTGTCGACCTTGCTCACGCTGCTGATCGTGCCGCCCGGCTTCAGCCTGGCCGACGGCATCGAAAAGCGGATCGGCCGCGGAATCGGCAAGGCGCTCACCAATGGCGGCGAAGGCGCGCTTCCGCCCGCCATCGCGCATCCGGCGGAGTGAACCTTTCCGGGGTGATGGCTATTGTCTGATGGACATGCCGTTACCCCGGAACCTCCAGTGACGCTAAAGGAGCGCCTGAGCCCCACGCATGGCGGCGTTCGCCAGATGCGGATCATCGCGGCCGGTTTGCTGGTCGCGATGGCGGGGCTGTTCTTCCTCGCCCGCGCGCTTGAGCATCATCACCCCGCCTGGGGCTATGTCCGCGCCTTTGCCGAGGCGGCGATGGTCGGCGGGCTCGCCGATTGGTTCGCGGTGACCGCGCTTTTCCGCCACCCGCTCGGCCTGCCGATCCCGCACACGGCGATCATCCCGCGCAACAAGGATCGGATCGGCGACAGCCTGGCAAGTTTCCTGCGCGCCAATTTCCTGGTGCCTGGGATCGTTGCACGACGCATGGCCAAGCTCGACGTTGCGCATGCGATCGGCCGCGTGCTCGCCGCGCCGCCGCGTGAAGGCGCGATGCGCGCGGGCGCGGGCAAGCTCGCCGAGACATTGCTCGAAAGCTTGGGCGACGAGCGTCTCGGCCAATTATTCAAGAGCGCGGTGTCGCAGCGGCTGAAGACGCTCGACGTCGCGCCCATGCTCGGCAAGCTGATGGCGGCGGCGATGGATGAAGGGCGGCATCGGCCGATGATCAACGCCGCGATCCTGTGGACCGGCCGTACGCTCGACGCCAACGAAGCGCTGTTCCGCCAGATGATCCACGAGCGCGCGGGATCGATCCTGCGCTGGACCGGGCTCGACGAAACGCTGTCGACCAAGATCCTGGACGGCCTGTTCAAGCTGCTGGGCGACATGGCGGAAGACCTCAACCATCCGCTCCGCGTCAGGGCCGAGGAGGGGCTGGCCAGTCTCGCGCAGCGGCTCCAGACCGATCCCGAATTGCAGGAGAAGGTAGCGGCCTTCCGCGATGCCGCGCTCGCCAATCCGGCGGTGGGGGAATGGCTGGATGGGCTGTGGCAGAATGCGCGCGCGGCGATGCTGCGCGCGGCGCGCGATCCGCAGGCGGTCGCCGCGGGCAAATTCGGCGAGGCGATGCGCCAGATGGGGACGCGCCTGCAAGAGGACGAACGCGTCCGCTTCGCGGTCAATCGCTTCGCCAGGCGCGCCACCGCCGGCCTGGTCGCTTCCTATGGGGACGGCATCGTCACCCTCGTGTCCGAAACCGTGCGCGGCTGGGATGCGCGGACAGTGACCGACCGGCTGGAAAATGCGGTCGGGCGCGACCTCCAATATATCCGTATCAACGGCACGCTGGTCGGTGGGCTCGTCGGCGTGGTCATTCACATCATCGATACGCTGGCCTGAACCGCGCAGCTTGACCGCACACAGGCCGATTCGCACAGCGGGCGATCAGCTCAAGGGGGAATAGATGCGTTTCAACCTCATGCTTCCGGCCGGGCTGGCGCTTGCCGCCGCCGCGCCGATCCAGGCCGCACCGCAGTTCAGCGCCGACGCCTACAAAAGCCATGTCGCCTTCCTCGCCGACGATATGCTGCTCGGCCGCCGCACCGGCAGCCCCGGCCATGAGATCGCGGTGCGCTACATCGCGTCGCAATTTACCGCCTTGGGCCTCAAGCCCGGCGGCGACGACGGCACCTATTTCCAGCGCTTTGGCCTGGCCGAGACTTCACAGAGCGCGCTGGGATCCATGACGATCAGCGGCCCCCAGGGCAGCAAAAGCTGGGCGGATGGGAGCGACGTCGTGCTGCGCCGAAACCCCGCTTTTCCCAATCCTGACGTGACGGCGCCTCTGATGTTCGTCGGCTACGGCATCGACGACCCGAAACATGGTCATGACGATTATCGCGGGCTCGACGTCAAGGGCAAGATCGTGGTCGCGCTTGCCAATTTCCCGGTCGGCACGCCGAGCGAGGCCGGCGCTTATTATGCTGCCGAGAAGCGGACGATGGCGGGCAAGCGCGGCGCGGTCGGAATGATCCAGATCTACTCGCGCGCGGTGGCAAAGATCCGGCCATGGCCATCGGTGCGGCGCAACGCCACCTTCGCCGCGGTGTCCTGGCTGGAAGCCGACGGCAGGCCGCATGACGAGGCCGGGCTTTCCGCTTACGGTTATGCCACCGGAGAGGCCGCCGAAGCCCTGTTCGCCGGCTCACCCAAAGGCCTGAAAGCGGTGCTCGACCGGGCGGACAAGGGGGCGGTCAAGGGTTTCGCGCTCAAGACCAAAGCGCATATCGTGGACCATACCGAGACCAAGCGGATCAGCAGCGCCAACGTGGTCGGCATCCTGCCCGGCAGCGACCCCAGGCTCGCGCCCGAATATGTCGTGCTGTCGGCGCATTCGGACCATATCGGCATTACGCCGCCGCAACCCGACGACAGGCCCGACACCGACCGGATCAACAATGGTGCACTCGATAATGCGGCGGGGATTGCGACGATGATCGAGGTCGGGCGCGCCGCGACGCAGGATCCGGACAAGCCGCGCCGATCGCTGATCTTCCTCGCCTCGACCGGCGAGGAGGAAGGACTGCTCGGCGCGGATTATTATGCGCGCCACCCGACCGTGCCGATCGCGAGCATCGTCGGCGACGTCGATCTCGACATGCCGCTTCTGACCTATCACTTCACCGACGTGAATGCGTTCGGGGCCGACCATTCGACGATCGGGCCGACCGTGGCCGCCTCCGGCAAGCCGATGGGTGTGGCGCTCTCCCCCGATCCCGAGCCGCAGGAGACGGTGTTCGTCCGGTCCGACCATTATATGTTCGTGCGCCAAGGCGTGCCGGCGGTATTCCTGGCGACCGGCTGGGCGGGCGACGGCAAGGCAGCCTGGGCCGACTTCGAAGCCAATCATTATCATAAGCCCAGCGACGACATGAAGCTGCCGATCCATTGGGACGAAGGCGCACGCTTCACGGACATCAATTACCGCATCACGCGCGCCATGGCCGATGGCGAACAACGCCCGATGTGGTTCAAGGACGACTTCTTCGGCGACATCTTCGCGCCGAACCAGCCCAAGGCCGACGCGCCGGCACCGGGCAAATAAGCAAAGGGCCCGGTCTTACGGCCGGGCCCTCGCCTTCGACCGGCTGAGCCGGTCAATATGTGCCGGAGAAGCTCCGGTTGAGATCGACGTTGCGGTCGCCGTCATCGCGTCCGAATAGCCCGCCGCCGCTATTGCGCTCCTCGTCGCGCCAATGCTGCCTGGCCTGATCGGCGGTCTTGCTGACGGTCACCTTATCCTCAACCGAAGTGATCCAGGAGGAGGGAATTGAATGGTGACGACCATGCGCCGCCGAATCGGATCTGGTCAGCAAGATGCGGTCGCCGCGGACATGATCGACCGTGCCGATATGCTCGCCATCCGATCCGACCACGTCCTGATGCTCGGTCACGCGTTGCAATAGTTCGCGCTGGCTCTGCCGGCTCTGACGCCATGACCCGAATTCGGTGTCGAACCTGCTCTGATTCTCGCGGCGATATTCGTCATAGTCGCGGTCGAGCGATTCGAGCTGGCGGTCGCGCCAAGCACGATAATGCGGGTCATGCTCGTGCCGGCTACGATAGCCCGACGCGCCGTAGCCGCTCCGGCCGGAACTGCGCTCGTCATAGCGATCGCGCAACTCGTCCATCCGCCGGCGGCGCTCCGCCTCCTCGTCGCCGAACCAGGAGCGAACCTCGTCGCCGGCGCGCTCGAAGAAATCGCGGTCTTCGTAGGACGAGCCCGTCGGGCCACCGCGATAATCCCGCCGGGGCTCGTTGAAGCGTTCGCCGCGATAGTCGCGCGAAGGGCTGGTTCCACCATAGGAACCATAGTCGCCATAGGAGCGTGCTCGATCCTCGTCCCAACGCGCCGGCCCACCATAGGATCGGGCACGGTTGCCGTCGCCATAGCCGCTATAATCGCGGTCGGCGCCTATGTCCCAGCGGCGATCGTTACGCTCGTAAGCCATTGAAACCTCCTGCATCTCTTTCCAAGTACGGCCCGTTCGGAGCGAACGTGGCTGCTGGGAGAAAAACGAACCGCAAGAGGGCGACGTTCCGTTGCCATAAGGGGTGCACCGCCCCGTCAAGGCAGGTCGTCGCGCGGATATTTGGGGTTTTTTCGGGTAGCGCGTTGCATCGGGGGAAAAGCCCGTCTAAGCGCGCACTTCGCTGGTGCGGGGCTGTAGCTCAGATGGGAGAGCGCTGCAATCGCACTGCAGAGGTCAGGGGTTCGATTCCCCTCAGCTCCACCAGCCAAACACTCCCTAGCTTGCACGCACGGCCGACCTGCCGAATAGGGATGCCGTGAATCCGCTTCGTTACCTCCTCGCCCCCTGGTGGGCGCTCCAGCTCGCAACCGACGCCAAGAGCTTTCGCGACAATCCGCTGATCGGATCGCGCAGGCTCAACGCGTGGGGGCTGCACGTGAAGCGCGTGGCCTTGGCGGACCGGATGGAGGCGTGGCGGTGGCGCCGGATGGAACGGCTGGTAGCGCGCGAACATCGCGAAGCCTTCGCCCGCGACGGATATGTGAAAATCGAGAATTTCCTGGACGCGGACGCCTTTGCCGCGTTGCGCGATCAGGTAATGGCCTATCCCGGCGCGGCGCGCGAGATGGTGCAGGGCGATACGATCACGCGTCGCTATGCGCTCGATCCCGAGACATTACACGCGCTGCCCGCCGCGCGCGCTTTGGTACGCGATCCGCGCTGGCAGGGTCTGATCCGCTATGTCGGCAGCTTCGATACCGAGCCGCTGGCCTACATCCAGTCGATCCTGACGCACCGTTACGATGCGCCGCCCGATCCGCAGACCAAGCTCCACGTCGATACCTTCCATCCCACGGTCAAGGCATGGCTGTTTCTGACCAACGTCGCGCCCGACGAAGGTCCGCTCACCTATGTGACGGGCTCCCATCGCCGCGATGCCGCGCGACTGGCTTGGGAGAAGAAACGCAGCCTGGAGGCGCGCGACGGCAGCGATTTCCTGTCGGGCCGGGGTTCGCTCCGCATCGACGAAAGCGAGCTGGCCGCGCTCGGCCTGCCCCAGCCGACGGCATTCGCGGTTCCGGGCAACACGCTGGTCGTCTGCGACACGAGCGGATTCCACGCGCGCGGACCGGCGGTGCGCCCGTCCACGCGCGTCGAGATATGGGCTTATGGCCGCCGCAACCCCTTCCTGCCCTGGACGGGCTTCGATCTGACCGGCTGGCCCGGTTTGGCCGAGCGACGCGTGCCGATCCACTGGGCTTTCCGCGACCGCTTCAGGCGCTGGGTCGGTCAGCCCTGGGCCGACGCCGGCCGCAAGCGGCCAGCCGACGGATGACTGCGCCCGGCCCTGCTATCGAGCGTAACGATCGCGACATCCGCGTCGCGTGCGGCATTGCGTGGTGGAAGCGAAAACGGATCGCGCAATTCCTGGGCGGCGACGGGCAGGCACCCCTGCGGTTCATAGACGACGCGCGGCAGGCGGTAGCGGCGGCTGGCGATGGCGCGATCGCGGTTTGGCCATCGCGTATGCCGGAGGGGCTGGAAGCACTGGCCGGCGATCGGCTGGTGCGAATCGAGGACGGTTTCATCCGCTCGATCGGGCTTGGGGCCGACCTGCACCCGCCTTTGTCGATCGTGGTCGACCGCAGCGGCATCTATTACGATCCTGGCCGTGCGAGCGATCTCGAAACGATCCTCGAGAACGAACCGTTCACGCCCGAAACGCTCGCCCGCGCCGAGGCGCTGGCCGACATGATCGTGCTGCGCGGCATCAGCAAATATGAAAGCCGGGCGCCCTCCTTGGTGCCGGTGGCGCGCGCGAAGCGAACGATCCTGGTTGCCGGACAGGTCGAGGACGATCTTTCGATCCAGTGCGGCGGCGCGGGCGTCGCCGGCAATCTCGACCTTCTGCGCCGCGCGCGCGCCGCCGAGCCCGACGCCCATATCCTGTTCAAGCCGCACCCCGATGTCGATGCTGGCCATCGCAAGGGCCACATGCCCGACGCCGAACTGCGCAACCATGCCGACGAGATCGCACGGGGGGAATCGATGCCGTCCCTGCTCGCACGGGTCGATGGCGTGCATGTCCTGACCTCGCTCACGGGGTTCGAGGCCCTGTTGCGCGGGCGCGACGTGACCGTGCACGGCCAGCCTTTCTACGCCGGCTGGGGGCTGACCCGCGACCTCGCTCCGGCGGTGGTCCGGCGCACGCGCACCCTGTCGCTGATTGAATTGGTGGCGGGCACGCTGATCCTTTACCCGCGCTATCTCGATCCGGTGACCGAGCGCCCCTGCCCGCCCGAGGTCCTGCTTCAGCGCTTTGCCGAGGGGTGGAAACCCAAGCTGACCTGGCTGATCCGCTTGCGCCGCCTGGAAGGGCGGATCGCGCGGCTGCTCGGCACCGTATCGCGCTAACCTACGAGGTTTAGCTGACGCCCATCGCCTTCATCAGCGAGGCGGCAATCTCTTCGGCGGCAATGTCCACACGTGCGCCGGGCGCCTGGTTCGATCCCCAGATCGCATAATCGGATTTGCGGTCGTCCGCGCCGGGCGCCTGGAACGCCGCGCTGAGGCTCGGCTGATGATCGCCATAGAAGACCAGCCAGCCGGGCGAGCCGGTGGCGGCGATGGCGTCCTGAAGGATCGGGATCATCGCGTCGGTGGATTGAAGATGCTTGAGCCAGCGCCCGATCTCGGCCGCGTCGGGCAAGTCGCGCCAGCCTTCCGGCAAGGACGCCGGCGGGAGCGCGTCGTGTTGCGCGTCCCATGGCCCGTGATTCTCCATCGTGATCGCGAACACGAGGACGCGCGGGCCAAGCTCGCGCACATATCTGGCCATGCACTGCGCGACCGCGACGTCGCTGACGTAAGGACCGCTGCGTTCAGCGCCAGCAAAACCCTCGATGCCGATGAAGCGGTCGAAGCCGAGCAACGGCATCACCTTGTCGCGATAATAGAAGTCCGCATCATAAGGATGGATACAGATCGTCTTGTATCCCGCCGCGCGCGCCTGATGCGCAAGGCTCGGCAAAGGCACGCGCGCGAAATGCTCATAGGGATTGAAGCGGTCGAGCCCGACATCGTCAGCACCCAGTCCGGTCAGCACCGCCAGTTCGGAGCGGATCGTGTTCGCGCCCCAGCAGGGCACCGCCAGCTTGCCATGCGCCACCGATCCCGCCTGCAACCGCGCGAAGTTGGGGAGATGGCCGGCGAGCGACGGATCGAGCCGACGCGCGTCGACGAAGGATTCACCCTGGACGATCAGGATCGGGCCGTTGGCGGGCAAGGCCGGCCAGGCACGGCCCTGCGCGGCGCGCTGGCGATCGGCCCGTTCCGAACGCGCGAGCGTGGCATGGATGATACACGTCGCCAACAGCCCGAACCGCTCCGAATCCAGCACTGGGTCGCGACTCGGCTCGAGCCGGCGATAGGCGGCGGCGAGCCGGTCGCAGAGCGGCTGGCTGGAAGGAATGACGAACAGCAACCGCCCGATCACGGCCGCGACAAGCGCCATAAGCGCCGCGGGGATCAGATGGACGGGCCACAAAGGGGGCTCGAGATCGATCACCCAGATCACGGCGAGCAGAACCGCGATCGTGGCCAGGATCATTCGGCCGGTGCCAACGAAGGCGAGATAGAGCCGCGGATGACGCACGACTTCGATCAATTCGGCGCGGTCGGCGAATACCACCGGTTCGCCCAGCACCGCGCGTTTGACCCGATCCGCTACGCCCATGCCGATGCCGAGGCACATTACGGTCAGACCCGCGAGGATCGGCCGCCCAGTCGGGAGCAGGAACAACCCGAAACCCGCGATACATGGCAGGGCATCGAGCAGCAGCGTGGGGATCTGCGCTTTTGCGCGCGACCCGAAAGGCCAGGCGCCGACCAGCCGTCGCAGCCCCAGCCATGTCGCCAGACTGATCGCCAGACCCAGGAGAAAATGAATCATCAGGTCTCTTTTCAGTGACCCGGTTCAATATGGAAGCGGAATCCGCGCACGATGCGGTCGCCGAGCGCCGCGGGCATCAAATCGGCGGCTTGCTGACCGAGCGCGAGCAGGCGCGGGACGACGATGCGCGACCGGCGCGCGTCCAATCCCTTGCGGATCGCCGCGACCATCTTGTCGAGACTCATCATGAATGGAGTCGGCCCCTTCCAGCGATCGGTCATCGGCGTATCGAAGAAGCCGGGGACGATCACCGAAACATCCACGCCCTTGGGCCGCAACAAGGCCCGCAGCCCCTCGCCATAAGCGCGGATGCCGGCCTTGCTGGCGCTGTAGGCGGGGCTGTAGGCGAGCCCACGCAATGCGGCGGTGGAGGCGACCACCGCGACCTGCCCACGCCCACGCGCGATCATGCGCGGGAGCAAGGGCTCGACCGTATGGATCGTGCCGAGCAGATTGGCGCGCACCTGCATCGCGGCCAGATCCACGCCCTCGGGCATATCGCCCTCGCCCGTTCCTGCCGAGACGCCGGCGGCGGCGATCACGAGATCGAGCGGCGCCGCCTCGTCCTGCGCAAGAAGCCATGCGCCGAGCGGCTCGGGCTCGCGCAGGTCGAACAGGCCGGTGGCGACGGTTGCGCCCCTGGCCCGGCACAGGCACGCGGTCGCCTCGAGCCGTCCGGCGTTACGGCCGGCGAGCACGAGGTGCACGCCCGGTGCGGCATACGTCTTGGCAAGCCCGGCGCCGAGACCGCTCGACGCGCCGGTAATCAGAACCGAAGAGATGGACGTCACCCCCGGGCGACGAGGGGCGCCACCTGCGGCAAGCGCACCGACGTGGGCAACCGCACGACCGACGTCTTGGGCTCATGCATTTCGAGCCGCCGAAGCGCACCTTTGACCAACATGGATAGCCCCTGATCGCTAAAATAGCCGCCGTTGATGAGGCAGCGGTCGATCAGGACACGGCGGAAAGCCTCGAACACCGGCAATTCCGGCGGTGTCGGAGCGGACCAGAAAGCATCGAGCCCCTTCTGATCGGTGATCCGCGGCATGTCGTAGACCGCGTCGCCCAGCACGATCGTCGGCACGCCGCAGCGGAGCGAGAGCGTTCCGGTGGTGCTGTTGACCGTGACCAGGCCGAGCGCATTGCAGACGAGCGAGTCGATATCGACCGATTCAAGGAAAAGCAGCCGGTCGCTGATGCCGAACTTGGCAGCGGCGGCCAGCGTGCGCTTTTCCCAATTGATCAGGCCGTTATCGAGCGGATGACCCTTCACCACCAGCAAAGCATCCGCAGGCGCATTGTGTGCGAACGAGCCGAGCACGGTCTCGATCGCGTCCTGCATCCCGTGGAATTGGGAATGGACGCGGATTTGATAGTCGCAATCCAGCTGGAGCGGGAAAACGAAATAAGGCCGACCGTCCGCCTTGAGCTGATCGAACGTCGCGTTGGAACGGCGGCGCTCGGCGGGTCGCTTGATCAGACGCAGCGCCCAGCCGGCATATTCGGTCAGGATATGCCAAGGGCGGTGCGTACGATAGCCGGGGAAGAGCGGCGTCATCAGCAACGAGGCGATATTGTAGGCCAGATCTTCCTTGGCGCGCCGGTTGAACGAAGACGGCACCGGCGGAAAATCGGGCAATGGCGGCAAAGCGCGCGCGGCCTCGAGATAATGGTCCGGCGAACGCGACAGGCCCGAATGGCCGTTCACGCCGCCCGCTTCCAACGTCACGAAATCGGGGCGGACATAGCCTTCCTCGAACACGTGGACCTTGACGCCAAGCCTGCTCGCAACCTCGATCGCGACGCTGTGCAGCGGCCGGCAATCGCCGAAGAGAAGGATATCGGTGATACGGCGGCGCGCGAGCGTCCGCGCCAGGAAACGCGGCCATTTGTCGAGATTACCGCGATAATCGATTGCGCCCGGCAGCTTCCAATAGAGCTTGTCGCCACCGTTGAAATTGATGCGGTGAACGCCGTTCCCCGCGGCCTCTAGTGCTTCGCCAAGCAGCGAGAAAAACGGCCCCGCCAAACCCTGAAGAAAGAGAAATTCTTTTTTCGCCACGCGCCTCACCTGACAATCCGACCCGGCGCGGCGCGCCTCGGCGCCGCATCCTTTGCACCCGTGTTGCGTCCGACACAACAGGTCCGATCGCCAAACTACCGAACGGTACGCACGGTTCACCCGCATCCGTTTCGGCAAACGCCGTGCTTCCCATGCGCTACAAAATGCTGCGATGCAAATAGGTTGCGTTGCAGAAGAGTCACTATGATCCGCTCGTTTGAAGCCAAGTCCGTTCGAACCCCGGATCATGCCATCAACCATTTGAATAAGGCTCGATTCACGTCATAGGCGGCTGCGCGCGGAGCGTGATCGTCGGGCTCAATGCCTTGTCCGATGGCGACGCTCCGCTATAGCCTCGGATGCAGCGTTCCCTACAGGCTTGGGATCACGCCGGAGTTGGGTTTGAACCGTTCGCGATACGATTTCGACATGTCCGGCACCGGAGCGTCCGGCGCTGCGGCGGAGCCGATCGCGATCGTGGGCGCCTCCTGCCGGTTGCCTGGCGCGCCCGATCTCGATTCATTCTGGTCGATGTTACTCGCCGGAACGGATGCAGTTTCCGAAATTCCCGACGATCGCTGGAACAAGGCGCAGTTGTTCCATCCCGAAAAGGGGCAGCGCGGCAAAGCTTATACGTTTGCCGCCGGCGTGCTGGGCGACGTCAGCCGGTTCGATCCGGCCTTCTTCGGCATCTCTCCGCGCGAAGCGACGCAGATGGATCCGCAGCAGCGGCTGTTGCTCGAACTCGCTTATGAGGCGATCGAGGATGCCGGCTTCGATGCGAATGCGCTCGCGGGCGCGCCGGTCGGCGTGTTCGTCGGCGGGTCGTCCTGGGACTATCTGAACGTCAATCTCGCCGATCCGTCGACCACCGATGCCTATTCGATGATCGGCATCACGCTCTGCACGCTCGCCAACCGCATTTCCTATGCGTTCGACCTGCATGGACCGAGCTTCACGGTGGATACCGCCTGCTCCTCCTCGCTGGTCGCGTTGCACCAGGCGTGCGAAGCGATCCGCGCCGGCCAGATTCCGATGGCGATGGTGGGCGGCGTCAGCCTTCTGCTCGCGCCGCAATCCTATATCGGCTTCTGCGCCGCTTCGATGCTAAGCCCGAAAGGCCGCTGTCACGCTTTTGACGCGCGCGCGGACGGGTATGTGCGCGCGGAGGGGGGCGGGATAGTCATCCTGAAGCCGCTCGGGCAGGCGCTTGCCGACGGCGACCCGATCCGCGCGGTGATCCGCGGCACCGGCGTCAATTCGGACGGACGCACGACCGGCCTGTCGCTGCCCAACCGCGACGCGCAGGCGGCGTTGCTCGATCAGGTCTATAGCCGCTTCGGCCTCGATCCGGTCGATCTGGCTTATGTCGAGGCGCACGGCACGGGGACGCCCGCGGGCGACCCGATCGAAGCGGGCGCGCTCGGCGACGTTCTCGGCCGGCGGCGCCCCCACCCGCTCACGATCGGTTCGGTCAAGACCAATATCGGCCATCTCGAGGCGGGCAGCGGCATGGCCGGCCTGATCAAGGCGATGCTGGTGGCGGAACGCGGGACGATCCCGCCTTCGCTTCATTGCGAGACACCCAACCCCACCATCCCCTTCGCCGAGCTCAACCTGAAGCTCGCGGCCAAAGCCGTCGCGGTGGCGAAGGGGTCGAATCCCTATCTGGTGGGAGTCAATTCGTTCGGGTTCGGCGGCACCAATGCGCACGCCGTGCTCGAATCGCCGAGCTCGCTTCCCGAGCCTGCTGATGAGGGTGGCGAGACCTTGCCGCCCTTCCTGCTGTCGGCCCGCTCGCAGGAAGCACTGCTTGCGCTCGCGAGCACCTGGCGCGACCGGATCGCCGCGGCCGCGCCAAAGGATTTGCCGAAGCTGTTGCGTGGCCTTGCGCTGAAGCGCACCCAGCACAAGAACCGGTTAGTCATTCCCGCCGAAACGCCCGATCTGCTGGTCGAGGCGTTAAAGGCCTTCGTCGAGGGCAAACCCGCTGCACTCGCCATCACCAACACGGCCGTCGCGGGCAAGATCGGCTTCATCTTCTCGGGCAATGGCAGCCAATGGGCGGGTATGGCCGCCGATGCGATCGCGACGAGCGCCTCGTTCCGCGGCGCGCTCGACACGGTCGATGCCGCGCTGCAGCCGCATCTCGGCTGGTCGGTGCGCGCAAGTCTCGACACTCCCGACGCTGCCGCGTTGCGCAACACCGATATCGCCCAGCCCTTATTGTTCGCGATCCAGGTTGCGCTGGTGCTGGCGCTGCGCGAGCAGGGGGTCGAGCCTGACGCCTGCATGGGCCATAGCGTGGGCGAGGTCGCCGCCGCCTGGGCGTCAGGCGCGCTCGATCTCGACGCCGCGGCGCGCGTGATTGCGGTCCGCAGCCGCAGCCAGCAGGCGCAACATGATGTCGGCGGCATGGCGGTGGTCGGCCTCGACGCAGATGTCGTCGCCGAAGCGGTAGCCGGCACCGAGGTGGAGGTCGCCGCGCGCAATAGCAGCCAGGCGACGACGGTCGCGGGCACCCAGAAGGGGCTCGATGCGCTCGAAGCATCCGCGCCGATGCGCGCCAACGTGCCCTTTTATTCCACGGTCGCCGGCCGCCTGCTGAACGGAACCGAGCTGGATGCGGGCTATTGGTGGCGCAATGTGCGCGAGCCGGTGCTGTTCGCCGAAGCCGCGCGCGCGATGGTCGCCGACGGTATCCGTATTTTCGTCGAGCTTGGGCCGCACAGCGTGGTGCAGGCCTATCTGAACGACGCCTTGCGTAGCGCCGACAAGGAAGGCCGCGTCCTGCCCAGTCTGTCGCGGCGTCCCGGCAAGACCGATCCCATAGCCGGGCTCGCGGCACGCATTCACGCCGCCGGCGGCGACATTCGCGGCACGATCGCGTTCAACGGCCCGGCGACGCTGCGCGGCCTGCCGCTTTATCCGTTCCAGCGCGAGCGCTTCTGGACGGCGCGCACCGAGGAATCGACCGATCGCGTGACCCTGCCCTTCGAGCATCCGCTGCTCGGCCTTCGGATCGGCGACGAGCCGGTCGAATGGACCCGGCATCTGAGCCTCGAAACCCTGCCTTGGCTGGCCGATCATGCGGTCGGTGGCGCAGCGGTGGTGCCAGCGGCGGCTTTGGTCGAGATGGCGCTGGCGGCGGCGCGCGCGCGGCATGAAAATGCGGCCTCGCTGGATCTGCTTGACGTCGAGATCGGACGCGCCCTGGTGATCGAACCGCACATGTTGCGCGAGATAAGGCTGCGCGTCGGATCGGCGGCGGGCGATTTCACCATCACATCGCGCCCGCGCCTGTCGGAAGAACCCTGGACCGTGCATATGGTCGGCCGGATCGCGGCGGCCGATGCCGACGAGGCGCGGCCGGCGGCCCCCGCGGGCAGCCCCACGCGTCACGTCGCCGCGCCGAGCCTTTACGCGCTCGCCACCAAAATGGGCCTCGATTACGGCCCGGCCTTCCAGGTGGTTTCCGGCATCGACGTCTATGCGGACGAGCGCGCGGTCGCGAAGCTCGATCGCGCGACCGATCTCGGCCTCCAATTCCTGCTGCCACCCAATGCGGTCGACGGCGCATTGCAGGGGTTGCTGGCGCTCGCTGCGGATCGGCTCGGCAGCAAATCCGGCGTCCTGCCCTGGCGCTTTGGCCGGGTGCGGCTG
>JAEKMC010000003.1 GCA_019508115.1 Sphingomonas sp. | reverse complement strand
CTCCCATCCAGCCTTGGGATGCGCTGATCTGCACGTCGCACGCCGTGAAGAAGTCGGTGCAGACGCTGCTCGAACAGCAGGCGCTCTACCTGCAAGACCGCATGGGCGCGACCGCCTGCAGCGGCCCCGAATTGCCGGTGATCCCGCTGGGCGTGGATACCGCCGCGCTCGCCCCCGATCCGGCGGCGCGCGCGCGCTGGCGTTCGGAGCTGGGCATCGCCGAGGATGACGTCGCGGTGCTGCAATTCGGGCGCATCTCGATCCATCTCAAGGCGCATCCCACGCCGCTCCTGCTCGCGCTGCAGCGCGCGGCGGCGCGCGGCGGACCCAGGCTGCACCTGATATTGGCGGGCCAGCCGACCAACGCCAGGCAAGGCGAGGTCATTCGCGAGATGACCGCCGGTTTCGCCGACAGCGTCACCACGCATTTCGTCGATGGCGCGCGCGCCGATGCGGGGTCGGTACGGTCGGCGGCCGACATCTTCACCCTGCTTTCGGACAATATCCAGGAAAGCTTCGGCCTCGCGCCTGTCGAGGCCATGGCGGCGGGGCTACCGGTGGTGGGAAGCGACTGGGATGGCCTGCGCGACACGATCATGCATGGCGAGACCGGGCTGCTGATCGATACGATCCTGCCGCCGCCCCCGGCCGGCCAGGTGATCGCGCGC
This sequence comes from Sphingomonas sp., assembly GCA_019508115.1. Classification (GTDB taxonomy): domain Bacteria; phylum Pseudomonadota; class Alphaproteobacteria; order Sphingomonadales; family Sphingomonadaceae; genus Sphingomonas_I. The sequence continues at coordinate 4,018 of JAEKMC010000003.1, read as the reverse complement.
CGCCACGCTTTTGGGCTCGACGATTATCATTTCTATCTGGGCAATATCGCGCAGACGACCGCGGTCGATGTCGATCTCGCCGCGCAAGCCTTCGCAACGCTCGCGGCCGATCCGGCGCTGCGGCGGCGGATGGGCGCCGCCGGCCAGGCCCGCGCGCGCGCCATCTATGATTGGCGGCATGTCATCGCATCCTATCGCGGCCTGCTGGACCAGCTCGCCGCGATCCGGGGGCGAGGCCAGGCCTGCGCGCAGCGCACCGCTCAGGCCATGCCCCAGCCCGCGCGGATGGACCCGTTCCGGCTGTTCGCGGCCTATCCCACCTCCATGCTCTCCGGATCGACCCGCCTGGTCGCCGGCCCCATGCGCAGCATCGCCGACATTCCCGGCGGGATCGGGATGGCCGCGATCGTCCCCAATGGCCTCCCGTCGGTCGCCACGCTCGATGCGATGGTGGACAAAGCCGCGCAGCCGATCGAACTCGCCAGTCTGGTCGGCGCCTTTCCCGATCACGACCGGCGCATGATGGCGGCGGCGGCGGCGTTCCTGCTCAAGATGGGTTTGCTGGCCCGCGTTTGAGCGTCCGGCGAGACTTCAGCGCGGCTTGGACGCCTCGAGCTCGCGCATCTTCTTCCTGTGATAGAGCGAGCGCTTGATGATCCCGACGATCATCAGCGAAAACCCCGCCGCGATCAGCACGATCCCCGCCAGCCCGTAGGTGCGCTCGGCGATGCTGTGCCAGCCCTGCGCCTCGAACAGGAACAGGATGCCGAGGATCGCGAGCGTGAGCCCGGCCAGCCGCAGCGGGCGCGCGACCCTGAACAATTCAGCGCGATAGGCGGCCTGGCCCGCGGCCGTCGAGAGATCGGGATGCGGAGAATCAGGCGGCGGTAAAGACATGGAACGTTGCGCTTTCCTGTTTGGGGCCTAGCATGCCGCCCATCCCCTGCCGCCGCAAGCACCGCAGCGCGCGGCCATCCAGGAAAGCAGAATGCATGGCCGGTCTCGCGGCAATCCAATATGTGCCCGAGGCCGTCGATCTCAGCGCAGGCCGGCTTGTCGGCCGGCGCGCAGCCGGGGCCGCCTTCCTGAACGCGTGGGTCCGTCATTCGGGGGCCGAGCCGATCACCGGCTATGCGATCGGCCGTGAGCGACGCGACGCCTTTGCCGATCATGTGCGGGCGCTGGACGACAGGGTACCGATTGCTTCGGCGGATGCTTCGGACGTTGCCGCGCTGACGGAAGCCGGAGCGCTATGGATCGGCGATCCCGCGCTCGAGCCTTTCGCCTGGCATCGGCGCTGGGAGCGGCAGACCAACTGGAGCCTGGTGGGCATCACGCACACGATATGCAGCCACGCGGCGATCGACTTGATCGTCGCGCTTCTGCGGGCGCCGGTTCAGCCGTGGGATGCGCTGATCTGCACGTCCAACGCTGCCAAGCAGGCGGTGCTGGCGACGATCCAGGCGGAGGCCGAATATCTCCACGCGCGGATGGGGGCCACGCGCTTCTCCATCCCGCAGCTCCCCGTGATCCCGCTTGGTGTGGATTGCGACGCGCTCGAATCCCGGCCCGCCGATCGCGCGCGCTGGCGCGCCGAGCTCGGCATCGGCGAGACCGACGTGGCGGTGCTGCAATTCGGCCGGATTGCGCACCACGCCAAGGCGCATCCCCTCCCCCTCTATCGCGCCCTGGCCGAAGCCGGACGGCGGCTGGATAGGCCGCTGCACCTCATCCTGGCGGGCCAGTTCGTCAATCCGAAGCAGGAGCAGCAGTTCCGCGCATTGGCGGATCAGATGGCGGGGCGCGTCGTGACTCATTTCGTCGACGGCACCCGCGCCGATGCGGATAGCGTGCGTGCCGCCGCGGACATCGGAGCCCTGCTAAGCGATAATATCCAGGAGACGTTCGGGCTGGCTCCGGTCGAGCTGATGGCGGCCGGCCTGCCGATAGTGGGCACCGATTGGGATGGGCTGCGCGATACGATCGAGCAGGGCTCGAGCGGATTCCGCATCGATACGCTGATGCCCCCGCCGGGTGCCGGCGCGCCGCTCGCCTTTCGGTACGCACGCGATGGCGCGCTCGAATCGTTCATCGCGGGACAGGCCCAGTCCACCGCCTTCGACATCGGCCAGGCTGCCACCGCTTTCGAGACGTTGGCGCGCGGAAGCGATGCGCCGCGGCGCTGCGGAAGAGGTCGCTCCTCGCCGTGGCATCGCGACAGCCAACCCTTGCTGGCCGGACCCTTATACTGCCTTTGCGGCCTATCCCACCGCCCTGATCGGCGAGGAGATGCTGATCCAAATCGGGCCTGACGCTCCCGACCGGGTGGCTGCGGTCGAAGGTGGAACCGACATGACCATCCTCAACCCAGGCGCCCTGCCGCCGATCGAGCGGATCGACGCTTTGCTTGCCGCGCTTCGCGACGGGCCACAGTCCCTCGGCACGCTCGCGCGCTTGTTTCCGGATACGCATCCAGCGCAGATCGCCGCCGCGATAGGATGGCTGCTCAAGTTCGGGTTCGCGATCCGCGCGTAGACCTTGAACGGTTCAAGCTGGATCAGCTTGAACCGTTCAGCGTCAGCGGCAGCGCACGTTCTTCTGGTCGATCGCCGCGCCGGCCACGGCCCCGCCGGCCGCGCCAAGGAGCGTGCCGAGCGTCTTGGACCCGCCCGGCGCAATGATATTGCCGAGCGCGCCGCCGGCGATCCCGCCCACGATCAGCCCGGTCGTGCCGTCCGAACGCCTGCAATAATAGCGGCCATCATTGCCGACATAGACCTGATCGTTCTCGCGCAGACGGCGCTCATGATAGCGCGGGTCGTCGCGGTAATAGCGTTCGGCGTAATATGGCGAGCCCGGCGGCGCGCCATAGCCGCTGGCATAAGAGCTGCCATAGCCGTCCCCATATTGCGTGCAGCCCGCCAACGGCAGCGCGGCGACGCCGGCCACCGCAGCCAAAGCAAGGAAATCGGATCGCATCAGGCCTCTCCTTCGCGGATCGTTCTAGCGGGGCAACGAGACTCCGCACAAATATATCCATCTCATATCCGCATGCCGCATCGCCATTTGGCTTTGCCCTGTGCGGCCGAAGCGCCTAGCATGAGGTCATCCCCGGGGAGCCGCAGGCAGCGGCTGAGAGGCGGCTGATGGCGATCCATCCGTGCCGCGACCCGCGAACCTGATCCGGTTGATACCGGCGGAGGAAGGGAGCGGCCACGCCATCCTTCTCCTTCGAATTTTTGGAGTCGAACCAATGGCGGATATCCCTGCGCGCACCGAGCTTGCCGTCACCACCGGACCCATTCGTGGATCCAGGAAGATCCATGTCGGTCCGCTCAAGGTGGCGATGCGCGAGATCACGCTGGAGCCTTCCGCCAACGAAGAGCCTTTGCGCGTTTATGACACGTCCGGTCCCTACACCGATCCCGAAGCACGGATCGACATCATGGCGGGCCTCACCGAATTGCGCCGCGACTGGATCCGCGGCCGCGGCGATGTCGAGGAGGTCGATCAGCGCGAGATCAAGCCCGAGGATAATGGCCAGCTTGGCCCGGATCGCTCGGGCGGGGTCCAGCCTTTCCCCAACGTCCGCCGCCGCGTGCTGCGCGCCAAGCCCGGCATGAACGTCAGCCAGATGCATTATGCACGGCGGGGCATCATCACGCCCGAGATGGAATATGTCGCGATCCGCGAAAATGCGGGCCGCGAGGCGTTGCGCGAAGGCTTCGTCCGCGATGGCGAGGATTTCGGCGCCTCGATTCCCGATTTCGTCACTGCCGAATTCGTCCGCGACGAGGTCGCGCGCGGCCGCGCGATCATCCCCAACAATATCAACCATCCCGAGAGCGAGCCGATGGCGATCGGGCGCAACTTCCTGGTCAAGATCAACGCCAATATCGGCAACAGCGCGGTCGCCTCCAACGTCGCGCAGGAAGTCGACAAGATGGTGTGGTCGATCCGCTGGGGCGCGGACACGGTGATGGACCTCTCCACCGGCCGCAACATCCACGACACACGC
>JAEKMC010000137.1 GCA_019508115.1 Sphingomonas sp. | reverse complement strand
AGACGTGCAGCGGCCGGCCATGGTCGAGCATCACATAATTGGTGATGTCGACCAGCGCCGAGATCGGGCGCTGGCCGACAGCCTTCAGCCGGCGCTGCATCCATTCGGGCGAGGCAGCGTTGCTCACGCCTTTCACCACCCGACAGAAGAAAGCCGGGCAGCCCTCCGGATCGTGCGTCGCGACGTCGATCGGCGATTTGCCGACGCTTTTGATCGTCGGCACGTCGAGCGGCTTGAGTGTGCCATAGCCGCCCGCCGCCAGATCGCGCGCGATCCCGCGCACGCCCATGCAATCCTGCCGATTGGGCGTGATCGCTATGTCGATCACCGGATCGGACAGTCCGGCATAATCGGCAAAGGTCGCGCCCACCGGCGCATCCGCCGGCAGCTCGATGATGCCGTCATGGTCGTCGCCCAGCTCGAGCTCGCGCGTCGAACACATCATGCCGTTCGATTCTACCCCGCGAATGGCGGCGACCTTCAGCACCATGCCGTTGGCCGGCACCGTTGCGCCGGCCTGACCGAACACGCCGACCAGCCCCGCGCGTGCATTAGGCGCGCCGCACACGACCTGGAGCGGCTTGCCGTCGCCTGCGTCAACCGTCAGCACCTGAAGCTTGTCCGCCTGCGGATGCGGCGCCGCAGTCAGCACCCTGGCAATGCCGAAGCCCTTGAGCTTCGCCGCCGGATCCTCGACGCCCTCGACTTCTAGCCCGAGCCTGGTCAGCCCGACCACGATCTCGTCGAGCGTGGCATTGGTCTCAAGATGCTCCTTGAGCCACCCAAGAGTGAACTTCATGCGCCCACTCCTCCGCTCAGCGTGGGCACATCCAAGGCCCGGAATCCGTAATGCCGCAGCCAACGCATGTCGCCGTCGAAGAAGGCGCGCAGATCGTCCATGCCATATTTGAGCATCGCCAGCCGGTCGACGCCTGTCCCGAAGGCGAAGCCCTGATATTCGGCGGGGTCGAGCCCGCAGGCTTCGATCACCTTGGGGTGAACCATGCCCGAGCCGAGCACCTCCATCCAACCTTCGGACCCGCCGATTACGCGGCGGCCCTTTTCGATCGAATAGCCGACATCCACCTCGACCGAAGGTTCGGTGAAGGGGAAGTAAGACGGGCGCAGCCTGAGCACGATATCCTCGCGCTCGAAAAAGGCTTTGAGGAAGGTCTCGAGCGTCCAGCGCAGATGACCGAGGTGAATGCCCTTGTCGATCACCAGTCCCTCGATCTGGTGGAACATCGGCGTATGCGTCGCGTCGCTGTCCGAACGATAGACCCGCCCCGGCGCGATGATCCGGACGGGCGGCTTCTGCTTGGTCAGCGTGCGGATCTGCACCGGCGAAGTGTGCGTGCGCAGCAGCATGCGGTGATCCTCCCCCTCGACCTCGGGGAAGTAGAAGGTGTCGTGCATCGCGCGCGCCGGGTGCGTCTCCGGAATGTTGAGCGCGGTGAAATTATGCCAGTCGTCCTCGATCTCGGGCCCGCTCGCGACCGCGAAGCCCAGATCGGCGAAAATCTCGGCAAGCTCGTCGAGCACCTGGCTGACCGGGTGCACCGAACCCTGACGTCCACCGCCCATCGGCAAGCTCATGTCGAGCGTCTCGGAGGCCAGTTTGGCATCGAGCGCAGCGCTGTCGAGCGCCTCCTTGCGCTCCGCAATCGCGTCGGAAACGGCGGCACGCAGCCCCTGGATCGCCGGCGCCTTCTCCGTCCGCTCCTCGGGCGACATGCCGCCGAGCGTCTTGAGCAAAGCGGTGATCGTGCCGCTCTTGCCGAGCAGGCCAATTCGAAGCACCTCCAATGCCGTCTCATTGGGAGCATTTCGAATCTGCTCGAGAATGGACTCTTGATCCCACCCAGTCACAATAACCTCCGTCATTCCCGCGAAGGCGGGAATCCATAAATCCTAACGCTTCTGGATCGCAGGCGCGAAGCCGAGGCCTTCCGCCAGATCAACCCAATTGGGATTGTCGCTCTCGATCAGGTTGAGCTTCCAATCCCTTTTCCACTTCTTGAGCTGCTTTTCCCGAGCGATGGCATTGGCCATGTCATCGAACATCTCGAAGCGGACGAGGCGGGCGACGCCGTAGCGGGACGTGAACCCCTCGATCAACCCTTCCCGATGCTGATAGAGCCGCGCCATCAGGTCTGAAGTGACGCCGATGTAGAGCGTACTGTGTTTCCCGTTGGCGAGGATATAGACGCAAGGCTCCCGCTGTCTCGTCATTTCTCTCGTCCAGCCGCCCCCTCGTCGTCCGGGATTATGGATTCCCGCCTTCGCGGGAATGACGGTGTGCCGGCCATCGGATAAACAAAAAGGGCGCGGAAGCCTTGTCAGCCGCCGCGCCCTTCGAATGGCTTGCTGGGTATCGGCTTATGCCGCGACCCGCGCCCCTGCCGGAAGCGCCGCCTTCGCCTGGGCGATGATGACGCTAAAGGTTTCCGCCTCGTGCATGGCGAGGTCGGCCAGGACCTTGCGGTCCAGTTCGACGCCGGCCAGCTTCAGGCCGTGCATGAACACGCCGTAGGTCAGGCCTTCGGCGCGGACAGCCGCGTTGATGCGCTGGATCCAGAGAGCGCGGAAGTTGCGCTTGTTAACCTTGCGGTCGCGATACGCATATTGACCCGCTTTCTCCACCGCCTGGCGGGCGATGCGGATCGTATTCTTGCGGCGGCCATAATAGCCCTTCGCATCCTCGAGGATGCGCTTGTGCTTTGCGTGCGTGGTTACGCCGCGCTTGACGCGTGCCATGTCCCGCTACTCCTTAATTGAGGCCGTAGGGCGCCCAGAGCTTGACGCGCGCCGTATCGGCGTCGGCAAGCACATCGGTGCCGCGGTTCTGGCGAATATATTTCGCATTGTGGCTGATCAGGCGGTGGCGCTTGCCGGCGACCCCGTGCTTGATCTTGCCGGTGGCGGTGAGCTTGAAGCGCTTTTTCACGCCGCTCTTCGTCTTCAGCTTGGGCATTTTGTCTCCTTTTCGAGAGCGATCAAGAACGGCCACGGCAGCCCATACTAGCCGGGCAGTTCGTCCAGATGTCGCTATGAAGGGCGCGCCTATAGGTTAGTCCGTCGCATTACGCAACCGGTCCGCGCCTTATCCGGAACCTTTCGGAACCGAGCCGAAAACGGCGGGTTTCGCCCCCCATGGCCGATGCATCCACCGCCAAGCCGGGGACGATCGCCCCCACCCCGCACGAGGAGCCGCCGCGCGACCTGGGCACGCGCACGCTCGGCGTCGGCATTTCGGTCCTGGCGACCTTGATCGGCATCATCTTTTTCGCCTGGCTGGTGCTGTTCGTCACCAAGGGTCGTTTCCTCAAGCACACATTCGAGCGGATCGCGTCCTACCATACCGGCCGCACGGTGAAGGTGGCGGGCGATTTCAACCTCTATCTCGACCCCTTCGCGACCAAATTCCTGGCCGAGGGGCTGACCATCTCCAATCCGCCCTGGGCCTCCAAGCCGAACCTGTTCCAGGCAAAGCTGATCGACACGCGGATCGACACGTTCTCGTTTCTGTTCGGCGATCAATCGAAGGTGAATTGGATCAACCTGCTCAACGGCGATGCCGATCTCGAATGGGATAAGACACATCGGCAGAATACGTGGACGTTCGGCGGCCCCAAGACGGAGGGCAAGCCTTTCCAGATGCCGCTGATCCAGCGCGCCCAGATCGCCGGCACCGACGCACGCTATCGCGATCCGCGCATGCAGCTTTCGGCGGACGTCCGGTTCGATCCGGTCAGCGCGCAAAACAACAGGTTCGCCAACACCATCCGCTTCACCGGCACGGGCACGCTGCGCGGCAATCCGCTTCGCCTCTGGGGCAGCCAATCCTCGCCGAACCAGTTGCTGGCGGGCGGTGAGAACAAATTCGAGCTGCATGTCGATGCACTGCGCAATCGCATCGATATCGCGGGCACCTTGCCCGGTGCGACGGTGATCGAAGGCACCAATCTTGCGGTTGCGGCGCGCGGACAGAATATCCGCGAATTGTTCGATCTGATCGGCGTCGCGGTGCCCGACACGCGGGCTTATCATTTCCGCGCCACGATGGTGAAACAGGGTGAGGAATATCGCTTCACGCGCCTCACCGGCTCCTACGGCAATAGCGATCTTGCCGGCAGGTTCACGGTCAAGGTCCCCGCCGACCCCGCCCAGCGGCTGTTGCTGACCGCCAATCTCGTGTCCCGTCACGTCGACATCATCGATATCGGGCCGTTCATCGGCTATGAGCCGAACGCCCTTGCGACCAAGGGCGCGACGGCCGCGGCTACCACGCAGCATGCCAAGGATGGCGTACCCCGCATCCTGCCCGACGCGCCCCTGCGCATCGACGCGATCAAGGCCTTCGACGCCAAGGTCGATTATCGCATCGCCACGATCAAGGAACCGTTCGTGCCGGTGTCCAACATCGTGCTTGGGCTCGACCTGGACCACAGCCTACTCAAGCTGAGTCCGCTCAATTTCGACATGGCGACTGGCCGTCTGAGCTCCGATATTTCCATCAACGCCCGCAAGCCGCTGGTCGCGACCGATTACGACATCCGCCTGTCGCCCACCCCGATCGGCAAGTTGCTCTACAAATCCGGGGTTCCGGATGCGGGCACGACCGGCGTGCTCACCGCGCGTGCCCAGCTCCACGGCACCGGCGATTCGGTGCGCAAGAGCCTTGCCAGTTCGACCGGCCGGATCGCGATCATCCTGCCCAAGGGCAGCTTCTGGACCAAATATATCCAGCTCAGCGAGTTCGATCTGGGCGTGTTCCTCCAGCGACTGCTACAGGACAAATTGAAGAAGCCTGTCGATGTGAATTGCGGGCTGATCGGCTTTACCGTGCGCGACGGCATCGCCGCCGCCGATCCGATCCTGATCGATACCACCGGAAACGTCATGACCGCGAAAGGCGGATTCAGCTTCAAGGATGAAAGCCTGAGCCTGGCCTTCCGCGCCGATTCCAAGAAATTCAGCTTGTTCTCGGGCCAGTCGCCGGTCGGGATCGGCGGCCATTTCGCCAGGCCCGAAATCCAGATCATCTCGCCTCAATTGCTGACGCGCGCCGGCGCGGCCGTCGCGCTGGGGGTGGTGGCAAGCCCGATCGCGGCGCTGATCGCCTTCGTCGATCCCGGCGACGCCAAGAGCGCGGCCTGCGGTCCGGTGCTGGCGGGCGCGAACGCCGCCGCTCAGCGCACCGCCAAGGGTGCCGCGCGCAAGGACGTGGGCACGGGCAAGAGCGGCGAAGTCAAAGCCGAGAAGAAGGATAAGACTTTCCTTAAGCCATAGGATCGTAAATACCCGAGCGGCCAATGGCCCACGCAGTGGTTTCGTAAGCGCAACAAGCCTGCGGACCCGGCGAGGAAAGCAAGGGTGGGTATGAAGGGGTCGCTTCGCACGTGGCGTTTCCGATATATCGCCGCGACGGGCCTGTTGTGGCTGGCGGCGACATCGGCATGTGCTGAATCGATCGAGGACCTGCGCGACCTTTCGCTGGACGAACTCGCCAACGTCAGCGTCTCCTCGGTCAGCAAGACGCGCCAGGCCTTGAGCGACGCGCCCGCCGCGGTGTTCGTCATCACGCATGAGGATATCGTCCGTTCGGGCGCGGCCACCCTGCCCGAGATCCTCCGGCTCGCGCCCAACCTCTATGTCGCGCAGAGTTCGGCAAGCGCCTACACGATCACCGCGCGTGGCTTGAGCGGCGATCAGGGAGCGGTGGATTTCACCAACAAGCTGCTCGTCCTGATCGACGGGCGCAGCGTCTATTCGCCTTTCTATTCGGGCGTGTTCTGGGACATGCAGGACGTCCTGCCCGACGATGTCGAGCGGGTCGAGGTGATCAGCGGCCCGGGTGCGACCCTGTGGGGCGCGAATGCCTTCAACGGCGTCGTCAATATCATTACCCGTCGCTCGGGCGAGACGCAGGGCCTGCTTGCCGTCGCGGACGGCGGCGCGCGCGAACGTTCCGGTGGATTGCGCTATGGCGGCAGGCTTGGCGAGACCCTGACCGCGCGGATCTATCTTCGTGGCTATGACGATGACGAGACGCTGACCCCGGCCGGCATCCGCGCCAAGGACGATTGGTGGCGCGTGTAGGGCGGGTTTCGGCTCGATTGGGCGCCCACGGCACGCGACGCGCTGACGTTCCAGGGCGACCTCATGAACGGGCGGATCAGCGCATCGCGCGGCGGCGACACGCTGACCCGGAACCGCAACCTGCTCGCGCGCTGGACGCGGGCGCAGGACGATGGCGGCTCGCTCGAGCTGCAGACCTATTTCGATCGCAGCGGTCGCGACATCCTGCGGAACGGCGGCCGCTTCTCGATCGATACCTATGATATTTATCTGCAGCATAACGATGCGCCCGGCGGCAAGGATGATTTCGTCTGGGGCGGGGGCGTGCGGGCAAGCCGGTTCGACACCACCGGCAACGCGTCGATCTATTTCAAGCCGCCGCAACGGACGCTGCTGCTCGCCAACATATTCGCGCAATATGGCTGGGCTTTCGCGCCGGGCGCCAAGCTCACGCTCGGCTTGAAGGCGGAGAAGGATCCCTATGTCGGCACGTCGCTGCTGCCCACGGCGCGGCTGGCATGGAAACCGGCCGATCCGCTCCTGCTATGGACCGCCGTCTCCCGCGCGGTCCGCTCGCCGACGCCATTCGATCGTGATGTGGTCGAAGCGAGGAACGGCGTTCCTCTCCTGGTCGGGGACAGCGGCTTCCATACCGAGAAATTGACCGCGTTCGAGGCGGGGACCCGCGTCCAGGCGACCGCGAACGCCGCATTCTCCGTATCGGCTTATTATAATCTGTACGACGACCTCAAAACGCTCGGGATCACGCCCGTCACGATCATCCCTCTCTATTGGGAAAATGCGATCAGGGGCCGCGCTTATGGGCTGGAAGCGTGGGGCGACCTGTCGCTCGCCCATTGGTGGAAGCTGCGCGCGGGGTTCAGCCTGCTGCACGAACGCTTCCGCTTCGCGCGAGGCAAGAATGGCTTTCTTCCCGCAGATCAGGTCGGCAACGATCCGCCGCGCCAGGCGACCTTGAGCTCATCCTTCAATATCGCGCAGGGCATCTTCCTCGACGCCGATTTCCGCTACGTCGGCCCCCTGACCCATCCCGCCGTGCCATCCTATTGCGAGCTTGGCGGCAGGATCGGATGGCGATTGACCGATCAGCTGCAAATTTCGGTGAGCGGCTTGAACCTGCTCCACAAATGGCACCAGGAGCTGCCGACGGATACCGCCAATCAGGTTCCCCGCTCGATCCTTGCCGGATTGAAATGGCGCCTTTGATGCGCCTCGCAGCTCTCGTTTTTCTGGCGAGCCTGGGCGGTGGCGCCCGCGCCGCCGACCTGCCGCTCGAATATGCGGTCAAGGCCAGCTATCTCTACAAATTCGCGCCTTTCGTTCAATGGCCCTCCGCCGCGTTCGACACTCCCACTGCCCCGCTCTCCATCTGCATCGCGGGACCGGATCCGTTCGGGCCCGCCCTGAGCGAGGCGGTGCGCGGTCAGCGCGTCAACGGACATCCGATCGTGGTGCGTCGCGTCGAGGCGGTTCGGCCCGGCCTGACCTGCCAGATCCTCTATGTCGGCGGCGACGATACCAGCGCCGCGCTTCAGGCGGTCGCGCATGAACCCATTCTCACCGTCACGGATCATAATCGAAGCGGAGCTGGCGGAATGATACAATTCGTCATGATGGCGGGCCGCGTGCGTTTCTCGATCGATCAGGCCGCCGCCCAGGGCAACGGCATCGCGATCAGCTCGAAGCTGCTCGGGCTCGCGGTCAGCGTGAATCGATGAACCCGCGCCGCGTCCTCCGCCGCTTGATGACGGCGATAGCGGAAACGCCCGCGATCGGCATCGCCATCGCCTGTCTCCTGCTCGTCGCCAGCCTCGAGCTCGCTTATCATAACGAAGGCCAGGCACGGACCGACAAGATTCGCGACCTCACGGTGCAGGCGCGGATTCTCTCGGCCAGTCTCGCCGGTCCGCTCGCCTTCAACGATCAGACCGCGATCCACGAATATATCGATGCGCTGCGCGCCAGCCCCGAATTCAATGCGGTCGGCGCCTATGACGAGCATGGCAATCTGGTCGACGGTTTCTCGCGCAAGGGCGAAGCCTTGCCTCGGCGCAACCTGGAGGGAAGCCCGGTCGTCCAGGGTGACGAGCTCGTCATGACCAGCCCGGTCGCACAAAATGGCGCGAAGCTCGGGTCGGTCTATGTCAGGGCCGCCACCGAACGCTGGTCGCGCCGCGCGGCGCGCTATCTCGGCATCGCGATCGTGGTCGTCATGGCGTGCCTGCTGGTCGTGGTGCTGACTGCTTTCTATGCGTCGGCCAGCGCGGCCAATCGCCGGCTCCAGGCCGAGATCGTGGGCCGCGAGGAAGCCGAGGAGGCGCTCCGCCAGGCGCAGAAGATGGAGGCGATGGGCCAGCTCACCGGCGGCGTCGCCCACGATTTCAACAATTTGCTGATGGTCGCCTCGTCGGGAATGGAATTGCTCGATCGCACGACCGACCCGGTCCGCCGCGAACGCCTGAAGGATGGCATCCGCCAGGCGATCGAACGCGGCGCCAAGCTGACGCAGCAATTGCTGACCTTCGCCCGCCGGTCGCCGCTTTCGCCCGAGACGGTGGAGGTCGGCCGGCGCATCTGCGCCTTGCAGGACCTGTTCGAACGGTCGCTGCGCGAAGACGTCAAGGTCGAGTTCGAATTCGCCGCCGGCCTGTGGCCGATCGAGGTCGACCCTTCGCAATTCGACGTCGCCATCCTCAATATCGCGATCAATGCGCGCGACGCGATGCCGGACGGCGGGAAGATCAAGATCGCCGCGCATAATTATCCCGCCGGCGGGAAGACCACGCGCGACATGGTGCGGGTCAGTATCCGCGACAGCGGCGCCGGCATCTCACCGGAGTTGATGGAAAAAGTGTTCGAGCCCTTCTTCACCACCAAGGTCGTGGGAACGGGCACCGGCCTCGGGCTGAGCCAGGTCTATGGCTTCGTCCGCTCCTCGGGCGGCGAGGTGAAGATCGAGAGCATTGTCGGACGCGGCACCACCGTCTTCCTGTTGTTCCCGCGCTCGAGCCAGACGATACCGCGCGCGCCCGTCCAGTCCGGCCGCGTGCGGCAGGCCGAGCATGACGCCACCGTGCTGGTCGCCGAGGATGACGAGCATGTTGCCGAGCTCGTGTCGGAAATGCTGCGCGAACTCGGCTATAAATCCAAGCGCGGCGCCAGTGCGGCCGAGGCGCTGCGCCTGCTCGAGGAGACCGGGCCGTTCGATCTGGTCCTGTCGGACATGATCATGCCGGGGAAGATGAACGGGCTCGAGCTGGCGCAGGAGGTGGTGCGCCGCGAACCGGGCACGCCCGTCGTGCTGATGACGGGTTATAGCGAGGCCGCCGCGACCGCCGCCGCCGAAGGCTTTCCCCTGCTAGTGAAACCTTACACGATCGAGGCGATGGGCGAGGTCTTGGGACAGGCGCTGCATCAGCAATAAGCGTCTGCCTCGCAATACGCTTGCTGCGGTTGCGAAAACGGCGCCTCGCGCCCATATGCCGATGATGGAAAAGCAGCCGATCGACGACGCCGCGAGCCCAACCTGGCGCGCGATGAAGCGCGGGCTCAAATTGCGCTGTCCCAGCTGCGGCAACGCCCCGCTCTACAAATCCTACCTCAAGATTGAGCCCGTCTGCCCAAGCTGTGGCGCGGAGAATGGCGTGCATCGCGTCGACGACGCCGCCGCATATTTCACGGTTTTGATCGTGGGCCACGTCGTGGTTGCGCCGATGTTGGCGTTCGAGGTGATCTGGGATGCGTCAATGGCGCTGGTGATGGGTATCGCCATCCCCGCCGTCGGCGCGGTCGCACTCGGTGGCCTGCCCTTTATCAAGGGCGCGATCGTCGGCCTCCTCTCCTCCCACGCCCGCCGCGCCAAGGCCGAAGCGATCCGCCCGAAAACGCCGGCCGGACCCTGGTCCTGATCCGCTAGACCTTGATAGAGCCTGATTCACGCTTTCGGCGGAAGCGCGAAGCGCTTCCACCAAAAACGATCAGGCTCTGGCTGCAGACGCTCCACCGCTAGCGTTTGGGCTCAATGATCCTGAACTCGCCCCCGGCATGCATCATGCTCATCAGATAGAGCATGCCATCGAAATAACGCTGCTCGCCCGAAGGCACCGGCGTATCCCACAATTCTTGCAGGAACGCTTTCGAGTTCACCCCCGGGGTCGCGGCGAAACCGCCGACCGCGGTGGTCGCGAGCATGCCGACGGAATGGCGTGACGATTCCGGCTTCCCATCGAGCGAATAGCGGTCGACGAAGCTGTGGACGCCCTGCCCCGCCAGGAAGGCCTGGATCCGATCGCTCAGCACGCGCTGCCGCGCATCCTTGCCCCACCAATTATAATCGACCGACCAATTGCTGACCGTCCGCCAGCTGTCATAGGCAAAGGCGCTGGGCTTGCCGTCCCAGCCCGTCGCGGGGGTCAGGTCGAAATTGCTGCGGTCGGGTGCGAGGCCCGTCTGCGATCCCGTTACCTTGGTGAACAGATCGCGGCTGACGTCGGCGGCCCTCGCCCAGAAAGCGCGATCCTCCTTCGGGCCCCAGCGCGCCCACAATTCGTAGAAGGCCGGCAGATGATAGGAGGCATCGGTCCCGCCGATATTCGTCTCCGGTACGAAACGGATCATATGGCTGGCTTCGTCCACCATCGGCCCGACCGTCACCGGCCGCGGGGTGCCGGTGAAGCGGAAGCGCGGCGGCCAGGGTTTGCCTTGCTTGATCGCTTCGGCCTCCGCCGCGCGGTTGTTCGGGCTTGGCCAGGGCTTGTCCGGCTGGACGAAAGGCGGGTCGTTGGGGTGGATGCGGAAAGGCGGCGTGCCGGTCAGCAGAGGGTGATGCCGCATCCCGCGCAGGATCTTGTCCGCCTCGGCCTGGTAATCGTAGATGCCCTTGCCGTTGCCCCAGCGATGCGCCGCGAAATACAGCGCCATCGCATAATATTCCTCGCCGTCGGGCGCGGCGCCGGTTGCGCGCGGACTGCCGTCCGTCCCCATCGACCAGGCGAAATAGCCGACCGAAGGATTCTTCGGATCGGTCGTCAGCATATAGGTCTTGGACCAGTTCCACAGCCGGCGGTCATCATGCCGTAGCTCATCCCCTCGCTACGCGCGTCGTTATTCGCCCAATCGGTGATGTAGGCGAGCGTGCCATTCTCGTTCGCGCCGGTCTCGAAATAGACCCGCTCCTCTTGCCCGTCGCCGTGGAAGAGCTGCCGGAATGCCGCCTCGATCTTCGCCTGGCTCTCCCCATGGCTGCGCCCGAGCTGCTCGACGAACAGGTCGCGATAAAGGTGCGTCTTGTAGGCCCCCGCTCCGTCGCCGGGGAAAGTCTGGACCGCCGCCGCAACGGGTGAAGTCTGCGCCTGCGCGGCAAAAGCAATGGTAGCGCTAACAAAAATCGCCAGGCAGAAGCGGCTCGACACGGTCCAAATCCTCTCGCTGAACGCGCGCGGTTTGGCCGCGCTGCATGAGGCCTCATTGCATGCAAATTCGCGGGGGAAAAGACCGTCAGCGACACTTTGCGCCGCCACGGCACCGCCCTGAACAGACTTAGGTTAATGCAGTCATGCCGAAACATGCCATTGCCGATATCCTGCGGCGGGCCCATCAGGTCTAAACGTGCGTATTGGCGTTGCCTGGAGGTACATGCCCCGGGCGGAGGATGGTTCGGATGCTGGCGGAGCTTCGACAACATCACGAGAAGATCGGCGACCTTCTCACCGCCCTGGAGGCGCTGTGCCAGGATCGGCATGCCGATATCGTGAAGGTGAGCGCGGTTCGGCTCGAGCTGACCCGCGCCAGCCGCGCCCGATCCGCCTATCTCAACGCGACAATCTATCCGAAGGTGATGCGCTCCTGTCCGCCCGACAAGCGTATCGCGCTTGAAAAGCTGAAATCGGACGGCCTGCTCATGCTGGTGCGTTCCGGCGACCATATCCGTCATTGGACGACGCGGGAGATCACCGCGGATTGGCCCGGTTATTGTATCGCATCCGCGGCGGCACGGCAGAGCATGCGTGTGCGCATCGCGCTTGAAGCGCAATTGCTTTATCCTCTCCTGGAAAAGGATGGAGCGGGCCATAAGCCGGCGGCGCGGCCCTGAGTAAGGCCGTAATGGAGCACAGGCTTTCCATTCGCTGCGTGCGGTTCTCAGCAGCTGACAGTTCGTTTCGGTTGAGCAACAGATTGGCTGCTGTGTCGGCAAAATTCGTGAATCTGCGAGCGGCTGATGTGGTCAATTTTACCGCGCGCAACGCCCATATGATTCATTGCCGGCTGCAATGCGCATCTTGGGAAATGCGACGCATCGAACCTCTCGTTTTCGGAGGAACCGCAGATGGACCAATTCACCGGCGGCTGCCTGTGCGGCAACGTTCGGATCGTGGCGTCGGGACGTCCGTACCGGGTCGGCCTTTGCCATTGTCTCGACTGCCGCAAGCATCACGGCGCGCTGTTCCATGCCTCCGCGATATTCCCGCAGGAGGCTGTCCGGATCGAAGGCGAAGTCCGCGACTATGGCGGGCGCTGTTTCTGTCCCCGTTGCGGCTCATCCGTCTTCGGAAGGAGCGGAGACGAGATCGAGGTCAATCTGGGCGCGCTCGATGCCCCCGACCAGCTGATGCCGACCTACGAAAGCTGGATCGTCCGCCGCGAATCCTGGCTGCCGCCCTTCCCGCTCGAGCGCCGATACGAAAAGGATCGCGACCCCACGAGCCGCTTTGAGGACTAAATATCGCTGCGACGCCTGCGGCCAGGGTTGTTCCCCATGTCTGTATCGTGCCCACAAGCTGGCGCCAATCCCGCGCCGCTAAGAGCTGAAACGGCGATCGCAACGGATGAGCCGTTGGCAGTATCGTGCTCACAAGTTGGCTTTTTGCGCGACAACATGAATTTCGACTTCCGCATCCACCGTTTGGCGGACGCGGCGCAAGGCGGGCCTGCGTATCTGTCAAGACGAATCCGCAATTGCCTGATCGGCCAGCAAAATGGGGATGGTTCCGGCCATATCGCTTTGCTGAATTTTACACTCCTGGATGGATCGGCATTCTTATGAGCAATCCTTATGAAGGCACGCCTAACGCAGGTGATTGGGAGAGCGGTTTCCGAGCGGGGCTCGTGGTCCCGGACAGGACTGTTTCAGCACCTTTGGTGTTAGCGCCGGATGCACTCGTTGCCTACAACGATGGAGTGTTGGTCGGCCAGCTTGCGAATGCCGCGCTGTTACCGGTCGAGCACGTCGAGACTGTTCCGGATCAGGCTGCGGAATACGTTCATTATGGCATGGATTTCGGCGGACCCATAATTGGCAAGTTCCTTGAAGAATGGTCGGGAGCACTCACGAAAGAGGCACTGAAGGACGCTTGGACAAAGTACTCGATTAAAGCGGTTGGGACTGAACTTGCGTTCAATGCGATCATGCTCGTGTCGATTTGGGGACCAAATCGGGACAACTTCTTTTCGGACATCGTGGCCGCTCGGCTATCCGAGGTTCAAGCTGCAATCGCGACGGGCGATAGCGCAAACAGCAACCTCGAACTGTTCATGGCATTGGCTGACCCGACTGGAGTTGGAGGCATGGGGGCTGACCCGCTCGGCGCCAATGGGATCTGGCATGCGCCGTTCCGCCTCACGTTCCAGGAGGCTCAGCAAGACGCTCTCGCCTATCCCGACCCCCCGTCGGTCTACATCCACCGCTACCAAACATCTCAGCCTGACGTCGTGGATGTTCTTCGTCCCTGAAATAAAATGAAGAAGGGTTCGGGTATATGGTCGGTTGGATGGAAGTGTTTCTGCCCTATGTAGAGGGCTACGACGTTGGCCTTGGCTTGCTGCGCGCAACTGGCGAGCCTCGCAACAAATCCATCAAGGGAATGGCTGATGGCGTATCGCTTGCGCTCGGCGGCGAAGGGTCGATAACTTTAACTCGAGTTGAGACAACCGAGGATTTGGAAACCGAGTTGGGGATCAACGTATCAGCCCGTGGCGGTGTTGGAATTTACAAGGTCGAAGATAAGTTCGAGTTTTCAAACAAGTGCAAGCTTCATGCATACTCGTTAGCGCTACTGATTAGAGCGGAACAGACGCTCGGCTTTGTTCAAATAGACGAACTTGAATTGACCGATAATGCTAAAACGTTGGTCGCGACCAACCCCCAGGCGTTTGTGGACCAGTATGGTGATTGTTTTATTCGGGGCATTAAACGTGGTGGCGAGCTCCTAATTCTCATTAGGATCGACACCCGGGATCAGCAAAGTCGTGAAACGATAAAGAACACGCTGAATGCATCGGCAGGGATTTCATTCAGCGCCGAGGCAATGATCAGCTTGAACAAGACACTGCAAAGCACGAACTCTGAGACCCAAATATTTATAAAGAACATCGGCGGGTTAGCTGCGCCGGTCAGCGTCTCGACGCCGGAACAGATCTCAGCCGTTATCGCCCCTTGGACGAATTCGCTCCAGACGCTGGCGGCACCGTTTGCGGTGACCCTGACGTCCTACAAAATTGTCGCGGGGTTCGATCCGCCCGATCCGGCTGACCTCCAACATCAGCAAGACATAATCCGACGCTGTGAGACCCTCCGTTATTCTGCAATCGACGGCTTAAACCAGATCGATTATGTTCTCTCCAACCGGAAAGTGTTCGTAACGATCGACGAGTTGGCACTCACCACGGCGCGCTCTGGCTTCGCCAGCGATGTCGATGTCATTTCACAAGCCCGTGCCTTCGCTGAGCGCAATCCCATTCAGGCGGTTGAGCCGGAAACGTATGCCAGGACTAAGCTACTGCGACCGGATTATAAGCTGACGACATTGCCCGCAGCTATGCCTCCGTTGCCGCTTAAACCGATCATTATCCCGAACCTGACGGGCTGGTATGCTGAGGATTTGGATTTCATGTCGGCTGCGGTCAAAACGCCGGGAGAGGAGGGCGGCTATTGGACCATTGATGAATATATCAACGGGGTGCCGGAGACCGACCAAGATGATCCTCCGATCATCAGGCCAAGGGATGTGCTAGAATTCTTGGCCTACCACCGGTCTCTCATGATCGATCCTGAGCCAGGGTATGTGCCGCAAGGCCAGAATTTCGTCACCGCGCAGGACCCGCCTCCAGGGACGATCATCAACCCTGGGGACACTGTGCGGATCAGCGCAGGCGGCGCTTATCAAGGCATGATCATGCCGTACGATTGGGACGGCAAGCCGAGATAGATGTTCTTCCTCGCGACATGCCCAAGTGGATCAGCCTGGAGGAGGATTACGAGATCCGCGACTGGACAGAGTCGCTCGGCGCCGACGAAGCGACGCTGCGCGGTGCGGTCCAGGCGGTCGGCGACGTCGCCGACGAGGTGCGCAAGTATCTGAAGATAAGTAGCACGGGATGCGACGTAGGGTCGGTTGCCGTTGGACCAGACCGGGGGCTGACGTCCATCATAACGGATGACGCCGAATCGGCCGTTGCCCCTGTCCTAACGGGCCTGGAGCTAGAATCAGGGGAGTGAATTAAGTCCCACCTGCGTCGCGCGGGAATCAACCGTTCTAGTAGGTAATGGCGCTCCGCTCGACGCAGAATGCGCGCAGCTTCCTGAAGCTGAGCCCTCCTAGCTGAAAGAGGACACGGACGGTCAAATTGCCACCTTATGGGCAAGAAGTTGCCAGCTTACGGGACAGATTACAATGTCTCCGGGCCGGAGATGGCGGTGAGTGGTGGCCCCGGAGGGACTCGAACCCCCGACCTCTCGTTTAGGAAACGCTTGCTCTATCCGGCTGAGCTACGGAGCCACTGCGCCGCCCCTAGGCAAGGCTGCAATGCCGGTCAACGGCGGCGGAGGCAGGTTAATGGCTCACCTCGGGCGGAACGATCGGCAAGGGCAGCGGCACGACCGGCACGCCATCCTCCACCAGCGCCTTGGCCTCTTTCACCGTCGCCTGACCGTGGATCGCGCGCTCGGGGGCGTCGCCGTCATGGATCGCACGCGCCTCGGCCGCGAAGCGTTCGCCGACATGCTCCGATCCCTCGAGCGCCGTGGCCTGCGCCTTGGCGAGCGCGGCGAGTGCCGCCTTCAGTTCCGCGGGTGCGGGCGGGCCGGCGCGCATCGGCACCGCCGCCGGCGCTCGATTGCCCTTCGCGCCGACATTGGGCGCCATCACCGCCTTGCTGACCTTGCATGCGCCGCAGATCGGACAAGAGACGAGCCCGCTTTCACTCTGGCTCTCATAGTCCGCCGATGAGCCGAACCAGGCCTCGAACACATGGCCTTGGCCGCAGGCCAGATCGAACACGATCATGATGCGATCTCGACCGCGCCGATCGGGCGGCGGTGTTGAAGTACGGGGATTTGCGCCCTGACGTCGGTCAGCCGCGCCGGATCGATCTCGACCACCTCCACGCCGATGGATTCACCCATATCGAGCAGCACCTCGCCCCATGGATCGACCACCAGCGAATGGCCGTAGGTCGTGCGCCCGTCCGCATGGCTGCCGGTCTGCGCGGCGGCGATGACGAAGGCGCCCGCCTCGATCGCGCGGGCGCGCATCAGCACATGCCAATGCGCCTTGCCGGTCGGCACGGTGAAGGCCGCCGGAATGGCGAGCATCGTCGCACCGGCATCGCTCAAACCGCGAAACAGGTCCGGGAAGCGCAGATCGTAGCAGATTGCGAGGCCGAGCCGCCCCCATGGCGTGTCCACCGCCACCGCCTTCCCACCGGGCGCATAGGCTTCGGATTCGCGGATCGATTGGCCGCCGGGCAGGTCGATATCGAACAGGTGCAGCTTGTCGTAGCGCGCACGGATCGCGCCCGCATCGTCGATCACGAAGGCGCGGTTGGCGTTGCGCGCATCCGCTGCGCCCTTGAGCGCCAACGAGCCCAGATGAACCCAAAGCTTATGCTTCGCCGCCGCCTCGCGCACTGCGGCGAGCGCCACGTCCTGTTCCTCGGCAACGATCGTGCCCGCCGCGCGCGCCCGGTCGCGATCGAGCACCTCGCTCATTTCGGGCGTGAACAACATCTCCGCCCCCTCGCCCGCCGCGCGTTCGACCGCCTCGACCAGCGCGCGCGCGCCGATCAGCGGGTCGATGCCCGTATTCGCCTGGAACAAGGCAGCGCGCATCAGCCGGCCAGCAGCGGGTCGAGCTTGCCCGCGCGTTCGAGCGCGGCAAGCTCGTCCGATCCCCCGACGTGCATGTCGCCGATGAAGATCTGGGGCACGGTGGTACAGCCATGTGCGCGCTGGATCATGTCGGCGCGCCGCGGGCCGCCCATCGTGATGTCATGTTCCTCGTAGCTGACGCCCTTCTCGCCGAGCAGCCGCTTGGCGCGCACGCAATACGGGCAGAACATCTTGGTGTAGATCTCGACCTTGGGCATTCCATATCCTTGTTCGCCCCGAAATGTGGGCGAGGGTCTCTTCTGTCAACGCATGTCCGCCTCGTCGCGCACCACGCGGGCCCAGCAGAGCAGGTTCACCTCCGCCGCGCCCGCGCGCTTCAGGATGCGCGCGCAGCCTTTGGCGGTAGCGCCTGTCGTATAGACATCGTCGATCAGTACGATGCGCCGCCCCTTCACCTTGTCCTTCCAGCCGGGGCCGAGCCGGAACGCGCCCGATACCGCGCGCTCGCGCGCCAGACGGCCGAGCCCGCGCAACGGCGGCGTGCGCCTCGGCCGCTCGATCATGTCGAGCGCCAGTTCACCGCCATCACGCACCAGGGCGCGCGCGATCAGCGCCGCCTGATTGTAGCCGCGCGACCACAACCGCCAGCGATGGAGCGGCACCGGCACGACCAAGGCCCCTTCCAGCATCG
>JAEKMC010000002.1 GCA_019508115.1 Sphingomonas sp. | reverse complement strand
GTCGAGACTGACGATCGCGCCGGGCAACCCCTCGCGCAGGCGTGCTGCCATGTCCGGCGGCAGCGAGCGGCGCTGATCGTTGACATGCTTAGGGTTGCCGCTGGTGACCAAGCCGACCGTGAACGGATCCGGAAATGCGGGCCAGCGCCGATCGGTAACGAGATACGGCGCCGCGGTCACGTCCTCGAGCGTGAGGTCGAGCGGACGCATCATGTCGACGAGCGTCGTCCAGTAATCCGGACTGCCCAGCCGCACATCGCCGGCGGCGGGCCGTACATCGATTTCGGCAAAGCTTGTCGCGAACAGATCTACCAGCGCCGGCGCGGCGAACACCGTTATCCGGGCGCCCGTCTCTTGTAGGCGGGGCAGGAAGCGGACGAACTGGATCGCATCGCCAAAACCCTGTTCGGGCATCACGACGATGTGTTTCCCCCGCAATGGCTCTCCCCGCCAGCGTGCGCAGGGAACATCGACCGGAAATCCGATATCTTCCGCGCTCTTTTGACCACGCCCCTCGTGCAGCGGCCACGCCTCGCGATACCGCCCTTGGGCAAGAAGGTTGAGCGAGAGCGAATTCTGGAAGATCGGATGATCGGGGACCAATGCCAACGCGCGGCGCTGATATTGTTCGGCTTCCTTCAGCCGCCCGACGTCCAACAGCGCCACGCCGAGCAGGTGGAGCGGCGCAGGATTGTCGGGCGCCAGTCGGGCCGCCTTTCGGAACAAGTCGAGCGCTTCGGAATATCGCCCGCCGGCGCACAGCGCCTGCCCACGAAGGAGAATGTCCGTGAGCGATCCTTTCGGCGGTGCCGGCCTTGCGGCGGTGCGCGGCGCAGATATCGAGGCCGGCGCCGCGCGCCGTTGCGCTTCGGCGACCAGACGGTCGATCGCGCCGCTCCAATCGCCTTCCACCGTGCCGCGGAATAACCGATGCTCCGGATACCAGGTCGAGTCGTCCCGCTCTCTCATCCAGCGCCAGTCCGGCGAGAAACCGGGGACGAGCAGCAGGCACGGCTTGCCGAGCGCGCCGGCGAGATGCGCGACCGAGGTATCCACCGAAACCACCAGGTCAAGCTGCTCGATGATCGCCGCGGTATCGGCCATGTCGACAGCGCCGCTGTCTTCAGGCTCAAGGCTGATCACGTTCCCCGCTAATTGCGCTCGCAGCCGCTCGCCCAACTCCTCCGGCAACGAGCGCCGCTTGTCGTTGACATGGTTGGGATTGCCTCTGGTCTTCAGACCGATGTTGAAGCCCTTGCCAAGCGCGGGTCCGGCACTGGGAGAAGCGAGATAGGATTGCGCCGGAATCGCATCCAGCTTGATGCCGAGCAAGCCCGGAAGGTCAGACAACATCGCCCAATAATCCGGGTCGTCGAACTCCGCAGCCCCCTGAGCAACGACGATTTCCACACTGGGAAAACTGTGCCGAAAAAGACGTGCCAGAACATTTCTGGTAAGCAACGTAACAGCCGCGCCGCGGGCAAGCAGCGATGGGAGAAATCGTACTAATTGTATTTCGTCCCCCAGGCCCTGCTCGGGGAAAAGAACGAGCCTCTTTCCGGCAAGATCTTCCCCGTTCCATCTCGGGAAAGGGAAATCACGCGGCAAGCTCCTGTTGAATTCGGGGACGCCGTCTTTCGCCCGATGAAGCGGCCAGCCTTCCGCATAGCGGCCCTGGGCAAGCAGGTTCAGCGAAAGCGAAAAGAGAAGAGGCGCGGAATTTGGAGCGAGCGCGATCCCCCGCCGCAATTCGTTTTCGCCCTCGGGCAAGTGTCCCAGCTTCGACAGGAGAACGCCAAGATAGAGCGCGACGTCGGCGTCCTCGGGCGCTTCCGATGCCGCGCGGCGATAAAGCGTGACGGCATCCATCCACCGTTCCTGATCCACCAGACCACGCGCCTGTCGGATGAATTGGGCCGCCGGTGACGCGTCCGTCTCTTGCTCTGCCATGGATGCCTTAGCGCTTGGCGGCCTTGCGCGCCGGCTTCTTCTTGCCCTTGGCCGGTCCCTTGGCGGCGCGCTCGGCCAAAAGGGCGAGCGCCTGATCCTGGTCGAGCGTCGCGGGATCGGTACCCTTGGGCAGGGTGGCGTTGGTTACGCCGTCGGTGACGTAAGGGCCGAACCGGCCTTCCATCACCTTGACCGGCTTGCCCGTGACCGGGCTGTCGCCGAAGGTCGCGATCGGTTCGCGCGAACCGTTGCGCGCGCCGGCGCCTTTCTCCGCGTCGGCGAGCTTGGATACGGCGGCGTTCATGCCGGTTTCGAACACTTCGGTGGTCGACTGAAGCCGCGCATATTTGCCGTCATGCGCCAGATAGGGCCCATAGCGGCCTATGCTGGCGGTGATCGGCTTGCCCGTTTCAGGATGCGGCCCGACTTCGCGCGGCAGCGACAGCAATTTTAGCGCCATTTCGAAGTCGAGCTCGGGCACGTCCTTGGGAATCGAGGCGCGCTTGGCGTCCTTGCCCTCGCCGAGTTGGATATAGGGGCCGAACCGCCCTGCCCTGCGCGTGACCATCTCGCCGCTTACAGGATCGGGCCCGAGCTCGCTCGGGCCGGTGTCGTTGGCGGCTTCCTCGCCGCCACCCTGCGCGAAGCGGCGCGTATATTTGCACTCGGGATAATTGGAGCAGGCGACGAACGCGCCATATTTGCCGCCGCGCAACGCCAGTCGGCCGTTGCCGCAATTGGGGCAGAGCCGCGCGTCGGTGCCGTCGCCCTTGTCCGGGAAAAGATAAGGCGCCAGGAATTCGTCCAACGCGGCGGTGATGTCGCTCGGCTTCTGCTCCATGACTTCCGCGGTCTTGGGTTTGAAGTCCTTCCAGAAATCGGCGAGAACCTGCTGCCAGTCGGCGCGACCGCCGGACACCTCGTCCAGCTCCTCTTCCATCCCGGCGGTGAAATCGTAGCTGACATATTTCTCGAAGAAGCGTTCGAGGAAGCTGGTCAGCAGCCGGCCGCTCTCCTGCGGAATGAAGCGGTTCTTCTCGAGCACCACATATTCGCGGTCCTTGAGCGTCTGGAGCGTGGCCGCGTAGGTGGACGGGCGGCCGATGCCGAGCTCCTCCATCTTCTTGACCAAAGAGGCTTCGGAATAACGCGGCGGCGGCTGGGTGAAATGCTGCTTGACCAAAGAGGCTTCGGAATAACGCGGCGGCGGTTGGGTGAAATGCTGTTCGGCGTTCACCGCCTTCTTTGCCGGGGCATCGCCCTCGTTCATGCGTGGCAGACGCTTGGAATCCTCATCCTCGGAATCGTCGCGGCCTTCCTCATAAAGCGCGAGGTAGCCGGGGAAGAGCACGACCTGACCGGTCGCGCGCAGGCCATTCTGCCCGGTGCCGTCGGACAATTCGATCGTGGTGCGCTCAAGCCGCGCCGAGGCCATCTGGCTGGCGAGCGCGCGCTTCCACACCAGCTCATAGAGGCGGGCATGATCGCCGGACCCCGCGCTGTTGCGCATGAAATCGGTCGGGCGGATCGCCTCATGCGCTTCCTGCGCATTCTTGGCCTTGGCCGTGTATTGGCGCGGATGATCGGGCACGTAGCTGCCGTCATAGCGATCCGCGATGGCGTGGCGCGCGGCCGAGATGGCGCTGCCGTCCATCTGCACGCCGTCGGTACGCATGTAGGTGATCGCGCCTTGCTCGTAGAGATCTTGCGCGACGCGCATCGTGTGGCTGGCGGAGAAACCCAGCTTGCGCGCAGCCTCCTGCTGCAAGGTCGAGGTGGTGAAGGGCGGCGGCGGATTGCGCGTTAGCGGCTTGGTCTCGACGCTGGCGACCGAGAAGCGGCCCGCCTCGACGTCGGCCTTGGCGGCAGCGGCATCGTTGCCATTGCCGATCGACAGGCGATCGAGCTTCTGCCCCTTCCAGCGGACCAGCCGCGCGATGAAGGGCACGCCGTCCTGTTCCATGTCGGCGGCGACCGACCAATATTCCTGCGCGCGGAACAATTCGATCTCGCGCTCGCGATCGACGATCAGGCGCAGCGAGACCGACTGGACGCGGCCCGCCGACTTGG
>JAEKMC010000136.1:25680-26850 GCA_019508115.1 Sphingomonas sp. | reverse complement strand
ACCCCGGCCAGCATCACCAGCGCCAGGATCCAGTAAGCGAGCAACAGTCGCATCGACAAGGTCGGTCCCTCCTCCACTTTCCATTCAGCCCGGAGATCGAAGCTTGACCGCCGACGCAATGGCTGTACCAGTGTAATTTGTTTTACTGGTACAGTCAAAAAAGTATCAGATCGTCGGCGCTCCCTCTGATCCCCGCCCCATCTCGGCTATTCGGCTGGATGGCGGCCGGCGGGATCGGGGTTGCGCTCCTCATCACCTGTGGTGTTCGCGGACCAGCTGGCCGAAGGAAAATTCGTCCGGCCACTTGCCCAGGTGTTCGTGGGCCCGGAGTCTTATTATTATGCGCTTCGACCGGAAAACGATGGCCGCCGCGATGCGGACGATTTTGTTCGATGGTTGACATCGAGCTCTTGTCGCGGTCCAAAACGCTCAGCGAAAATTGGCAAATCCGGTGTCCTGATTTGCCCGAAAATCGATACTGAATTCCGCAGTGTGGGGCTGTCCGCCTGGAGTGCGGTCAGCTCTGATGCGGGATATCAATTATCATTGCTGCGTACGACGCAACGCATCTGATCTGTGCGGCGCGCTTTTGTTCCGACGCGTGGCCATCTTGCTGATGGTCCCGCAAGTTTCCATTGCGCACCATCGGCGCATTCCATTCTTGCTCGTGTCGGCGAATAGCCAGCCACAGGAATGGTGATTGGCACAAAGGCGGAGCTTGAGCTTTCCAGCGCGCGCGTCGGCGATGGTATCTATGAGATCCAGCGCGATGCGCTTGAGCGGAAAGCGAGCGTCATCCCGCTCTGCGTGGAACGTGAGCACTCCGGTTTCCGAGAGCACTTGGTTCTGGCGCGCCAATTTGAGCCACGCGTTTTCGACGAGCAGGGCATCCGCGGGAAGCGGCGCACAATCCGCGCTTGCCAGCAAGAGGCGGTAAACGGCGTCGCGCAACGAGCGAATGTCCGCCATCAGCCGTTCGCGCTCTCCCGCACCAAGCGGCGTGTCCATCGCTTCGTTCGTCGCCATCGCACCCGACCGCCTCGCCCACTCCACATACCGTTCGGGCGTCGCGATATAATCCTCGACGTCGGCTGCGAAGCGGTTGTGGATCGAATTGGCGAAGTCGATGCACAATCGGCCGCCGTCCAGCCGGATATGTGAGATGGGGCG
>JAEKMC010000136.1:17503-25609 GCA_019508115.1 Sphingomonas sp. | reverse complement strand
GTCCGTCAAGCGTCGACGTCGATGCTGGCCGACGCGGACTTCGGGGGGAGGGTGATCATGTTCGATCGCTTGCCACAATGGTCAAGCGTGCCGGCGGCGCCAACGGCGGCCGAAGCTCAGCCGCTGAACGCACCATCTGGTTCGTTGAAAGAGATGTTTTCCGGGTCATTTGTGGGTGACTCTCGCCGCGTTCTCGAGGCGAAAATAGGGCGCTTGAGGGGACGGCGATGGCGAGTTCGATCTTGATCCTGGTGCCGGCAGGTGGCGCGCTCGCTGCTCCGACGGCCTCTAGGCCAATACCGACGATCATTTTTGCCCGCAGCGCATTCGAAACATCGGCAGTGTGGGACTTGGCCTTGCCGCGGTGCGATGCGCGTGTCGCGCCACGCATCTTCTGTCGCTCGCCGAATAGCCAAAGCGCCGCGCAGGGTGACCTGTAAGCAAGGATTGCCTCGTGACCGATGATTCTCCCAATCAAGCCATGGTGTCGCGGCGCGCCTTTCTGGTTGCGGGCGGCGCGGGCGTGCTGCTGCTCTCAGCGGCCGCGTGGGCGAAGGCACCTGCCGGCCGCGAGACGTCGTTTGGCGCGTGGCTGCGCATATCGCCCGACGACACCGTCACGATCCTGATGGCGCAGTCGGAAATGGGCCAGGGCATCTCCACGACGTTGCCAGCCGCGCTTGCCGACGAACTGGGTGCCGACTGGCCCAGGGTGGTGACCGAATGGTCGCCATTCGATCCAGCCTATCGCCATCCGCAATATGGCTGGATGTTCACCGGCAACTCTGAATCGAGCTCAACCTTCTATCCGATCATGCGGACGATGGGCGCCGCCGCGCGTGAAATGCTGGTGACAGCCGCCGCCGCGCGGTGGAAGGTCGATGGCGCGACGCTCGCCGTGGCCAAGGGTGTGGTCAGCGACGCCGCAAGCGGCAGATCGGCCAGCTTCGGCGAACTAGCCGAGGCCGCCGCGAAGCTGCCTGTTCCCGCAGCACCGAAACTCAAGCTCGATAGCGCGCTGACCCTGATCGGCCGGGCGCAGCCGCGGCGCGACATCCCCGCCAAGACCGACGGCTCGGCGATCTTCGGCATCGACGTGGCGATGCCCGGCATGGCTGTCGCGGCGATCCGCCGGGCGCCGTCGCCGGGCGGCAAGCTCGAACATTATGACGAGAAAGCGATCCTGGCGCGGCGCGGCGTGCTTGCCGTCGTAGAGATCCCGTCCGGGCTCGCGGTAGTGGCCGATCGCTATTGGACGGCAAAGCGCGCGCTCGACGAGGGTGGGCTCGTCTTCTCGGCGGGGCCAATGGCCGGCTATTCGACGACGAGCCAACGCGCCGACCATGCCGCCCGGCTAAAGAGCGCCGAGTTCATGACCAAGAAAAAAAAGGGCGATGCATCCGCCCGGCTCGCGTCTCGGCCGACGCCGATCGAAGCGGTCTACGAGATCCCAGTCCAGGCGCACGCGACGATGGAGCCGATGAACTGTACCGCCCACGTGACCGCCGATCGCTGCGAGCTCTGGGTGCCGACCCAAGGCGTGGACATCACCCAGGCAGTCTCCAGGCAGATGACCGGGCTGCGTGACGATCAGATCGTCATCAATCGCACTCTGCTCGGCGGCGGGTTCGGCAGGCGCCTGCTCGCCGATTTCGTCCGCATCGCGATCATCGTCGCCACGGCGGTAGACCGTCCGGTCAAGACGATCTGGAGCCGCGAGGAAGACATCACTTATGACGCTTTCCGCCCGCCAATGACTCACGCGATCCGCGCGACGCTGGGCGCCGATGGACTGCCTGCGGCGATGGCGCACCGTGTCGTGTCGCCCTCGCACATGCTCTACATCTTCCCGCGCACCAAATTGGGCAATCCGCCCGCACCATGGGACGCGGCGATCGCGCCGCCGCGCGCCTATGATGCGATGGCAGTGGAAGGCGTCGCCGAGCCGTCTTACGACATCGCCGATTATCTGGTGGAGCAGAACTTCGTCGAGACGCCGCTGACAGTTTCGGTCTGGCGCACCACCGGCCACGGCCCCAACAATTTCGCGCTCGAAAGCTTCGTCGACGAGCTGGCGCATATCGCAAAGCAGGATCCGCTCGCTTACCGGTTGGCACTGGCCAAGTCTGATGCGCGCGCGGTCGCGGTGCTGAAGGCGGTTGCCGCGATGTCCGGCTGGGGAGCCGAGCTGCCGCCCGGCCATGGCCGCGGACTGGCGCTTGCCAAGGCGTTCAATGGTTATTGTGCACAGGTGGTCGAGGTTCGTGTGGCGGACCGGGACGTGCGGGCGGTCAAGGTCTGGACGGCCCTCGATTGCGGCAAAACGCTCGATCCCGGCATCGCAGCCTCGAATACCGAGGGCGGAATCGTCTGGGGTCTGTCGGCTCTCCGCACCGAAGTCGCCTTCGAGAACGGCATGCCCGTGCAGACCAACTTCGACGGTTTTGAGCCGCTGCACCTGTGGGAAACGCCGCGGATGGAGACCCGCTTCATCGAGAGCGGTGCGAATATCGGCGGGACAGGGGAGCTTGGTCCGGTACCGACCCACGCCGCCTTCGCCAACGCCGTGTTCGCCGCGAGCGGCCACCGAATCCGCGCGCTGCCGCTCGGGCGGCACGGCCTGCGCCTGATCTGAAGGAGGACGAGTGGCACACCTCACCATCAACGGGCGGGCGATGACGATCGATGCCGACCCGGATACGCCCTTGCTCTGGGTGATACGCGAGGAAGCGGGGCTGACCGGCACCAAGTTCGGCTGCGGCATCGCTGCGTGCGGCGCCTGTACCGTCCATGTCGACGGGATGTCGGTACGGTCCTGCTCGGTGCCGCTGGCGCAAGTCGACGGCAAGTCGGTGACGACGATCGAAGGACTCTCCAACGATCGCAGCCACCCGCTGCAAACCGCATGGATTGCAGCACAGGTGCCGCAATGCGGCTATTGCCAGTCGGGCATGATCATGGCGGCAGCGGCGCTGCTCAAGGCCAAGCCGCGACCGACCGATGCCGATATCGACGCCGCGATCACCAATTTGTGCCGTTGCGGCACCTATATGCGGGTTCGCGCGGCGATCCATGCGGCGGCGGGACGGGCATGATCGGACGCTATTCGGGAATGATGCTCGCCGCGGCAAGCGCGTTCCTGGCTGCCGCCGTCGCTGTACGTGGCGGCGCAGCCGGCCAGGACAGCCCCCACGCCCGCTCCGTCGCGGCTTTCGTGGTGATGGACCGCGTGCTTACCAGCCCCCGTTGCCAGAATTGCCACACGCTCACGCAATTCCCGAGGCAGGGCGACGATCGCCACCCGCACCGCCTCAACGTGATGCGCGGTGCCAACGGGCACGGCGCGATGGCGATGGCCTGCACAACTTGCCACGGCCGCGCCAACAATGCCGCGAGCGGCGTGCCGGGCGCCGACGAGGATTGGCACCTCGCGCCCCTGACCATGGGTTGGGAGGGCCTTCCGCCGGCGCTGCGATGCGCGCACCTCAAGGATCCGGCGCATAATGGCGACCGCAACGGCGCGGCGATCATCGACCATCTCGGCACCAATCTCGTCACCTGGGCGTGGAGGCCGGGCAGCGATGCGCACGGCCACCCGCGCACGCCGCCGCCAGTAGACTACGCTGCGTTCAAGGCCGCCGCGTCGACCTGGGTCGCAACCGGCGCTGCCTGCCCTGTCGCCGAACGGTGATGCGATCCGCCATCCTTGCTGCGACTGCGGTGATCGTCATGCCGTACGCAGCCGCCGCGCAGGACGCGCCGCAGCCGCCGGCGCCGGTACTGCCAAGGATCGACGATTTCCCGATCAAGCCGCTCCGGTCCGATGAGGATTATGCACGCCTCGCCGGGCAAGATGATTTGCGCTTTCCGCTCTCGCTCAAATATGTGCCGCTGGACCACGCCGACGGTGTGTTCGCCTCCTTCGGCGGCGAATATCGGCTCAAGAGCGACAGCTATTTTCATCCGGACTTCGGCCGTCGCAACGCCGCGGATTTCACCTCGATCCAGCAGCGTTTCCTTCTCCATACCGATCTTCACCTCGGACGTGACGTCCGGTTGTTCGTCCAGCTCGGCGCCGGCACCGAGTCCGGCCGATTGCCCGGACCACGCGCCGGCGACCGCGGCGATCCCGATCTGGCGCAGGCCTTTGTCGATATTGGCTTCGGTGCGCCGGCGCACCGCTGGCGCTTGCGGATCGGCCGCCAGGAGGTCGCGCTCGGTCGCTATGTCGCGATCCGCGAGACGACCAATTTCCGCCGAACGTTCGACGGGGCGCGGATCGACGGCGCGGCGGCCGGATTCACTCTTACCGGACTTGCCGCGCGGGTGACGCGCAACAAAACCGGCGCGTTCGACGATGACGCCGCCCCGGGCGATCACATCTACCTGCTCCAGGCCGATCATGCGCTGCCGCTCAAGGGACTGCGCGTCGGCATGATCGCCTATCAGCGCGTCAATCGTCAGGCGACCTATCTCGCCGGCCAGGGACTGGAACGCCGGCGCTCGCTCGGTGTCCGGATATTCGGTGGCAAGAACGGCTGGGATATGGATGGCCAGATCAGCTATCAGTTCGGGCGCTTCGCACCAATCGCTCAACCCAGCCTCACCATCCGCGCCTGGGGCGGCGCGCTCGAAAGCGGATACACGCTCGCCGAGAAGTGGAAGCCCAGGCTGGCATTCCGGGTCGACATTGCCGGCGGTGATGCCAATTCGAACGATGCCAGGCTCACCACATTCGATTTGCCTTATCCCAATCTGTCCTACCTCACCGACGCGGCCTTGTTCGCCCCGCGCAATGTTCGCGACATCCAGCCGTTCGTCACGATATCGCCGACCACGCGCTTCTCCCTGACGGCAGGCGCGCAGTTCCTGTGGCGGACGACGACTGCCGACGCGGTCTATTCACCTGTCAACATCCAGATCCTCCGCCCCGGCGGCACGGCACATTATGTCGCAACGCAGCCCTATGCGCGTGTCACGTGGCACATGAACCATTTCGTAGACCTGCAGGCCTCGGCCGTTCATGCCATGCCGGGCAAGGCTCTTGAGGATATGCAGGCTCGCAAGGCTCTGGACTATGTCGCGGCCTCCGCTTCCGTACGATTCTAGGTCGGATGCCTAGATATGACAGTCCGCTGAATCCTCGCCTGCCGGCGTTCAAGGTCTCCCCCTTCGGCGGGCAAAAACAGGGAGGCGGTGAAGCCACGAACTCCGCTGCGGTCGGCCAGGCGCCTGGTTCATAAATCGCCTGCGGGTGGCGGCCCGCTTTTGCGCGCCTCGAGACGCAGTCTGCCCGGCGACCGGCCTTTCAGCCGCGTCACCACTCGGTTCATGTGCGCCTGGTGCGCGAACCCCGCGAGATGGGCCACTTCGGCGAGCGGAATATCGCTGCGGGCAATGAGCTCGGCAGCCTTTTCGGCGCGCCGGCGCAGGACGAACTGATGCACTGGCAGACCGGTCATGCCCCGAAACGCGGCGGTAAAGCTGCGCCTCGGCAGGCCGGAAACATCCGCAAGATGCGCGATCGAAAGTCGCTCCCCGATATTCGCGTCGATTGCCGCGAGGACCTCGTTGAACCGTTCCTGCGTCAGGACAGGAGATTGGTGCCTTGCTCCAACGCGGCCGGCGAGTCTGACCAGGCTCGCGAACAGAATCCCATAGGCCCATTCGCGGACCACCGGATTGTGCGAGGGCTCGTCCTCAAGCCGTCTGCAAAGCTCGGCAAGCAGCGGATCACGCATGGGGCGATCCGTCAGAATAGCCAGTGCATCGAGCGACCCGCCCGCCGCACCCGTCAGACGCAACGCCTGTTCGCGGCTGACCGTCACCATCGTCAACTCTCTCGGCTCTTCGATCCTGAACAATGTGGGGTAATCGGGCAGGCTGAGCAGGAGGTCGCCGGGCCGCGTGAACACGCGGCGGAGGCCGGAGCCCAGATCGATCTCAGCATAGGAGGATCCCCCCCGGACCACGCGCAGCTGGACCGTGCCGGTCGGGGGGTGGCGATACTCGCCCGCGGGAAAGAATACCCGCTCCGCCCTTTCCTCAGCCACGGCGCGTGCCACCGGCCCGCGCATTCAGGAACAGTCGAACGAACAGCGCAATTACGCGCCTGCTTTCGCGACTCCGAATGCCCGTTTGTGTCGTGCGCCAGACCATGATTGTGGAAGTCCGGTCGGTCATTACCGCGCTTCAGGCTGGCGCATGATCGCGGTTGTCCGGTCCACCCGGCGCCGTCGAAGCGAGCGCGGCCAGTTCGCCGATGCGAGGCGCGAATATGTTGTGCAGCGTCTCGATCGTGACGCTGACCTCGCGCTGGATGCCCAGTGCCTGGGCCGCGGGAAACAACGTATTCTCGAGAAAATGCTCGAGCCCGGTCCTATCGTCCCAGATCTCGATAATGCGATAGCCATCCGCGGTCGGGTGCGCGACATGTTGGTAGATCCCTCCCGCCGGTCGCCGCTCGACACCGATCCGGTCGAGAATGCGACCATATTCGTTGGCGGTCAGGCCGGGAATGTCGAGTGTAGTCACAACGGCCATTGAAGCTCTCCTTCATGTTTGCAGCAGTTGAGCGGGCAATATTGCGGTGAGCCGGCCGCGTCGGCCGCGCGAAAGCTCATCGGACCGCGCTCACCGGTTCGCCAAGGTTTGCCCAGATCGTTTTGTATTGGGTGTAGCTCTCCCACGCCTCGCGGCCCTGTTCGCGGCCGTAGCCGCTCATCTTGAACCCGCCGAACGGTGCGTTGGGGTGGTATTTGTGCCAGCAGTTCAACCAGACCGTGCCCGCTTTGATGCGGTCGGCCAGGCGCAACGCACGGCCGAGGTCGCCGGTCTGGATACCCGAGGCGAGACCGTAGCTCGTGTCATTGGCCAGCCGGATCGCCTCGTCCTCGCCCTCGAACGGGATTACGGGAATGACGGGTCCGAAGATCTCTTCGCGCGAGATTTTCAGGTCGTTGGTCGCGTCGGCGAAGACGGTCGGTTCGATGAAAAGTCCCCTGCCATCCACCTGGCGGGTACCGCCACCGGCCGTCAGCCGCGCGGTTCTTTTGCCGTCGGCGACATAAGCCAGCACCTTCTCATATTCGCCGCGCGATGCGATCGGGCCGATCATGGTCGCGGGATCGAGCGGGTCTCCGAGCGTGGCCGAAGTCGCCATTGCGCTCAGCTTCTCGACCACCTCGGCATAACAAGCGCGCTCGACCAGCAATCGCGAGCCCGCGACGCAGACCTCACCCTTGTTCCAGAAGATGCCCCAGAAAGCGGCTTGGACCGCTGCATCGATATCGGCATCGGCGAAGATGATGTTGGGGCTCTTGCCACCCAGCTCCATCGTCAGATGTTTCATCGTCGCTGCGCCACCGCGCATGATGCCTTGACCGACCGAGGTCGAGCCGGTGAAGGCGATCTTGTCGACCCGCGGGTCGCCGATCAGTGCATCGCCGATCGTGCCGCCAGGGCCGGTGACGAGATTATAGACCCCGTCGGGCACGCCCGCGTCGAGCATGACCTGCGCCAGCGCCAGCGCGGTCAGGGGTGTATCGGTCGCGGGCTTGTGGACGATGGTGTTGCCGGCCGCCAGCGCAGGCGCGATCTTGGAACAGGAGAGCGCGAGCGGAAAGTTGAACGGGGTGATCGCCGCGACCACGCCGAGCGGTTCGCGCCGGGTGAGGATGCGGACATTGGATTCGTAGCTCGTGCGATACGCTCCATCCAGGGCGCTCATCGCGAGACCGCCATGGAAGCGGAACAGGCCCGCGCAATGCGGCATGATGATGTCACGGAAGTCGCGATAGGGCATTCCCATGTCCATCGCTTCGCGCACCGCGAAATCCTCGGCGCGCTCGTCCATCAGATCGGCGATGCGGAACAGGATCCGGGCGCGCTCTTCGTGATGCATGCGTGCCCAGGGGCCGGCTTCAAACGCGCGCTGCGCGGCGGCGACCGCGTCGCTCGCATCAGACGCGGTCGCCTTCGCGACATCGGCGATGGGTTCCTCGGTGGTCGGATCGAAGGTGGTCGAGGTCTCGCCGCTCGCGGCGTCGCGCCATCGTCCGTCAATCAACAGCTGTCCGGCCGGGATTGCCTTGCGCCGTGGGAAAT
>JAEKMC010000136.1:6140-17478 GCA_019508115.1 Sphingomonas sp. | reverse complement strand
CTCAGCCATGAACCAGGGCCTTTTGCTGCACGAGGTTGAATGAAATCGCCGGGCCGAGCCCGCGCAGATAGGCGAGCTGCACCAGCAGCAGCATCATTGGTTCGATCAGGCGAGACGCGGTGAGACCACCGACATCGACCGGCGTGGCAGGAAGGTCGGTCAGCAACGTACTGACAGCGGCCTTTGCGGCAGCATCGTCGCCGGCCAGATAGGCGGTGACCGGCAGCCCGTTCACCGTCGGATCGTCGGCGGCGAGAAGCTCGGCGAAGGTTGGAATGCACTTCACGACGCGGGCACCAGGAAAGCGCGTCTGCACCTCCTCGCCGACCGACGTGGTCGTTCCGATCAGCATTGCCGACAAATCCGGCGAAACCGCGTTGGTATTATCCCAGACGATCTTGCCGGACAGGTCGCCGAGCGCGGCTGCAGCCTGGTCGAGAGCCGACCAGGGCGTCGTCAACGCGACGACGTCAGACCAGCGCGCGACCTCGCCGGGGACGCCATGACCCGCACCGAGCGCGTCGGCTATCGCGCCAAGCTTGTCCGGATCGCGGCTGAAGCTCAACCGAACTTCGTGGCCGGCAAGGACAAGCTTTTTGGCGAGTGCGCTCCCGATCGAACCCGGTCCAATGACGGCGACTTTCATACGCGGCTCCTCTCCCGTTGAACCTCGCCTAGCCGGTCAGATCGCGGACTTATTTCACAAACCGCATTTGCACGTTTGGGCGTATCTCTCGACACTTGCGGGCGGCCGCACAGCGCAGATTGCTCGACGACGTCCTCCCACGAACACGACGCATGATCTTCGACGCCCCCCCCCGACCACGGTCTGGCTTGGAGTGGTGGTTATGCAAGATGGGGCGGGCCTCTGACATGTTGCTCCGTTGACTGTACCGGTAAACGCCCGTAGACCGGTACAGTCATTTTGATGTCCGTCAAGCATCGATGTCGATGCTGGCGGGCGCGGACCTCGGGGAGTGGCCGGCTTTGTTCAGGCGGCTGCTTCAGGTGGCTCTCGCCGAGTTCTCGAGACGAACGATGGAACCCAACCCAAGCGGGATGGCCTAAGGGCAAGGAGACGTTGGTGTTGATCGAACGACTTAACCCAGCGGGGATGCACA
This sequence comes from Sphingomonas sp., assembly GCA_019508115.1. GTDB lineage: Bacteria > Pseudomonadota > Alphaproteobacteria > Sphingomonadales > Sphingomonadaceae > Sphingomonas_I. The sequence continues at coordinate 16,357 of JAEKMC010000136.1, read as the reverse complement.
GCAATCCGGCTTACTCGCACGGCATCTCCGTGCCGGCCGGTGCGCGCTATGTCTATGTCGGCGGGCAGAATGGCGTCGACGCGGCGGGCCGGATCGTGGGGACACGGGATCTCGCCGCGCAGACGGCGCAGGCGCTGGCCAATCTGGCGACGGTATTGGCGGCGGGCGGAGCAGCGCCCGAGGATCTGATCAGCCTGACCGTCTGCCTGGTCGGCGATGCAGACCTTCGCCTCGCCTTCGGAGCCTGGGCGGGCTTCTGGAACGGACGCGCCGACCCTCCGATCGTGAAACTGCTGCGCGTGGCCGGCCTCGCGAACCCCGATTTCCTGGTCGAGATCGAAGGCATTGCCGTGATCGCGGAGAGCGAGGCGGCGCGATCATCCGGATAGGGAGACACTCATGCGTGCATTGAAATGGGGCGCCTTCGTTTGCGCGACGCTGATCGCGGTTGCGGCGCATGCAGGCCCGGAGGTGGGCGATTATAGCGGCCTGCCCAAGGATCTTGCCGCGGCGGCGGTCGATTACGATTTGGCGCAATTCAGATCGAACCGGGCCGAGCTCGATCGGCTGCTGGCGGACGATTATGTCCTGTTCGGCACCGGTGGCCGGACGCTGACCAAGGCAGATGCTCTGGCCGACGCGGCGGCGCCGGCCGGCGCGAACAAATCAGTCATGATTTCGCAGCAGGTCAAACGGGCGTGGCCGAACGGCGCGGTGCTCGCGGGTGTGGTCGATGCGAGCGAGGTGCGCGACGGCAAACGTACGGCGATCAAGGCTCGCTTCACTGACGTCTGGGCTAAGCGCCAGGGCCGCTGGCGGGTGATCTTCACCCAGATCGACCGGATCCCATAGCAATGTTGGCCAAATATCCGGGAGGATTGGTATGAGCGTGCGCGACGCAAACCCGGTCGATGCGAACCATCCGAAGCGGGTCGCGATCGTGATCGCCAATCCGACGATCTCGACCACGACCGGATGGCCGGTGGGCTTCTGGTGGAGCGAACTCACCCATCCCTGGTTCGTCTTCACCGAGCGCGGCTATCAGGTCGAAATCTTCTCGCCCGACGGCGGACGATGCGAGGCGGATGCGCTCAGCGATCCGCGCGATCCGTCGGGTTATTCCGAAACCGACATCATCTCGCTCGGCTTCCTTTCGAGTCCCAAGCTCGTCGCGCTGGTCGAGAATAGCCGCCCGGTGAGCGGACTCGCGATCGACGCCTTCGACGCGATCGTGGTCGCCGGGGGGCAGGCGCCGATGTTCACTTACGAGCATGCGACCGAATTGCAGGAAACGTTTGTTGCGTTCCACGAGGCGGGCAAAGTCGCCGCCGCGCTCTGCCATGGCACGGCCCTGCTGCGCTACGCCCGGCGCGCGGACGGATCCCTGCTCGCGGCCGGCAAAACAGTGACGGGTTTCGCCAACGTCGAAGAGGATTTTGCCGACGAAGCGACCTGGGCGATGGGCGCGCTCGAGCGCGGAAAGCATCTGATGCCGTGGCGGATCGAGGATGAGCTGAAGGCGATCGACGCCAATTACATCCAGGCGGGTCTGTGGCGCAGCTTCGCGGTACGCGACGGCAATCTGATCACCGGACAGCAAAACTTCTCCGGCGCCGAGACCGCGCGCCTGGTGTGCGAAGCCCTGGGCGGATAGCCGCCCGCCGCCGCGAACGGGATGATCAGGAACAGAGGAAGCCCGATGGCCGACGAGACAATGCAGCCGGAGATCGCACAGGGCCGCGAGATCGAGGTGACGTTCGACACCGGCCTTTGCATCCATTCGCGCTTCTGCGTGCTGCAGGCGCCCGATGTGTTCAAGGCGAACACGCCCGGCCAGTGGATCTTCCCCGACCGGATGAGCGCGCCGGCGCTTGCCGCGGTGGCGCGCAACTGCCCCTCGGGTGCGATCACCTATCGCGCGGGGGACAAGCGGCTCGACGAGGCGGATCCGCCCGTCAACACGATCCGGCTGCGGCAGGATGGTCCCTATGCCGTGAATGCACAGATCGAGATCGTCGGCCACGAGATCGAAGGGGCAGTGCGCCGCCGGACATTGTGCCGGTGCGGCGCGTCGGCCAACAAGCCCTTCTGCGACGGCAGCCATGCCCGGATCGGGTTCCAGGCGACGGGCGAGCCCGAGACCCAGCCCTACGATTCACTCGATCCGCGCGACGATCTTCTGACGATCACACCGATGAAAGACGGTCCGCTGGAGGTGTGTGGCGCAGCGGAGCTGGTGAGCGGGACCGGACGGACATTCGCCAAGACCAGACATGCCCTGTTGTGCCGGTGCGGCGGCTCGAGCGCGAAGCCGTTCTGCGACGGCACGCACGCGCTCAACGGCTTCACCGATCGGACCGGCTATCAACGGCCGGAGCCCCCTGCTCCCAACGTCGTAATTCCCAACCTCGCCGAATGGGCAGGCGGGCGGGCCATGCTGAAGGCATTGACCGTCGCCTTCTACAGCAAGGTGCCCGACGACCCTCTGCTCGCACCGGTATTCGCGCAGATGGATCGCCGCCATGCCGAGCATGTCGCCGACTTCCTGGCTGAGGTGTTTGGCGGCCCGCCGCTTTATTCGAGCGAAGGCGGCAGCCATATCGGCATGATCGTCAAGCATCTCGGCCGCGAAATCACCGAGGCGCAGCGCGCGCGGTGGGTCGAGCTGATGATCGAGACCGCGGACGAGGTCGGCCTGCCCGACGACCGCGCCTTCCGGGACGCCTTCGTCGCCTATCTGGAGTGGGGATCGAAGCTCGCTGTGATCAATTCCGCTCCGGGAATCGAGAAGCCGGAAGGCGAGTGGCCGATGCCGAAATGGGGATGGGGTGCATGCCGAGGACCGACCAATGCTGACGCTTGAGGCCAGTGCACCCGATGCGTCCTACTCGGACAAAATGGAACAGTTCGGGCGGTTCGTTGGCCAGTGGGACCTCGTCGTTACGTGGTACACCGCCGACGGCACTGTCGAACGGCAGGAGCTCGGCGAATGGGAATTCGCCTACGCGCTCGAGGGGCGTGCTGTCATCGACGTCTGGATCGTACCGCCTCGTGCCGAACGGCCGGCGGGGTTGGAGAACCGATCGGGCGAGTACGGGATGTCCGTCCGTTTCTACGATCCGCAGATCGAAGCATGGCGGTCGACCTGGCACGGTCCGGTGAACCGGGTCGTCTTGCCGTTCATTGCCCGTCAGGTGGGTGACGAACTGGTTCTGGAGAGAACGGAAGGCGTCGAAACAACTCGATGGGTCTTTACTGAAATTGCCGCGAGCAGCTTTCGCTGGATGAACATGATATCGCTGGACGATCACCGATCCTGGACCCTGAGGCAGGAAATGCGCGCAGTTCGGCGCCTGGAAGCAGAGGCCGATGGCTCACGTGGAAGCAAGCCGCCCACCGCGAAGCACGAGCAGTAAGCGTCAAGTAGCGCAGGTGGAAAGATGTACCGACACATCTTCGTTCCCCAGGCAAAGCGGGTTCGTTCGAACCCGCGGAGCCCGTCTACGATTGTTTGGCTCTCCGCCGGTAAGCGCGTGTCTTGTGCCGGTTCCCACATAACTCGGTCGAGCACCATCGCCGATTGGCGGGTTTGGATCGATCGAAGAACACCCAGGAACAGTCCTCGGATTCGCAGGTCTTTAACCGGTCGAGCCGCCCGGTCGCATGCAGCAAAAATAACTCGGCGACCACGAGGCCGAGGCCGGCAGTTTGAACTGCCGACGCTGGCCCCAATTTCATACCCGCATCGTCGGCTTGAACGACCAAAGGGTAGTGTTCCAATGCGGCGTTCAGGCTTTCATTGGATGTACGATCCGGGCCCGCTCCAAGGCGAGCGCGAATTCCTGCCCGAAGCGCCAGAACTTCACGATGCTCGCTTTCACCGATCTTGCCGCCCGGTCGGACGAGCCCATGCTCCTCAAGCCACGCCTGGAGCGAATTCGCCGTTGCGAATGCATCGCTCGGGACGTGCGGCACACCACCCTCGACATAGCTCCGCAGATCGAGCGAGTTCAGAAAGTCATAGAGCAGCCCGATTTCGGACGGCACAGGAAAGCGCTCATGCAATCTCATGACACCAGCATAAATATTTTGCCGGTTGAGGCAACGAAACACTAGCTAACGCATTTTAATAGTGTTCCCATGATTGTGACCGGGAAGGAGCCAAGGTCATGCAAGAGATGCTGATTTCGACCGAAGACCCATCCTACCGCAAGCGCGTGGCCGTACTCGACACCCACATCGCCTATGTCGACGCTGGCGAGGGCGATCCGATCGTGTTCCTTCATGGTAATCCGACGCCATCCTATCTGTGGCGCAGGATCATCCCTTACGCGCTACCTTACGGTCGCTGTCTCGCGCCGGATTATGTCGGAATGGGCAATTCCGGTCCCTCGGGAGACGGAGGCTATCGATTTGTCGACCATCGCCGATATCTGGATGCCTGGTTCGAAGCCTTGGATCTCGACAGCCAATCCATCATCCTCGTTGTGCACGACTGGGGCTCGGCACTGGGTTTCGATTGGGCGCGCCGCCATCCGGATCGGGTCAAGGCGATCGTCTATATGGAAGGAATCGTGCGTCCGTTCGCATCCTGGGATGAGTGGCCGGAAGCTACGCGGGCCTTCTTTCAGGGGCAGCGCACGGATCAGGGCGAAGATCTGATTCTGCGGCAAAATCTGTTTATCGAATATCTTCTTCCGCTGCGCCGCATCCCGGAAGACGCAATGGAAGTCTATCGGCGTCATTATCGCAACCCCGGCCCTTCGAGGATGCCGATGCTGGCATGGAGCCGCGAGCTCCCTGTTGCAGGCGAACCCGCGGACGTGGTGCGGATCGTCGAGGACTATGCCGCATGGCTTGCAAACAGTCCGATACCCAAACTTTTCATAGACGCGGAGCCGGGCGGTTTCCTGATCGGGGCACAACGCGAGTTTTGTCGTGCTTGGCCCAATCAGGAAATCGAGCTCATCGAGGGGGCGCATTTCCTGCAGGAGGAAGCGCCCGAAAAGGTAGGTGAGACAATCGCGCGATACATAGCGAAGATCCGGGTTGGAGCGGTCGCGTGAGCGCAAATCCGGAGGCTCTCGTCTATCTTGACCTTCTGGAGGTCGGTGAGCGCATCCGTCGCCGCGAATTGACAGCGGTCATGGTAACAGAGACGCTTCTTGCGCGCATAGATGACCTCGAACCTATATTGCGCAGTTACGCCCAGGTGATGGCGCAAAGCGCCCTGGAGGCTGCCGCTCGCGCCGATGCGGAACTTGAAGCGGGGCGAGTCAGAGGACCACTCCATGGCGTTCCGCTGGCGGTCAAAGATCTTTTTTGGACCAGGGATGCCCCGACCGCCGGGGGTACCGTCATTCACCGCGACTTCCGTCCTTCCGTCGATGCAACCGCGGTGGCACGTCTGCGCGAGGCGGGCTCGATCTTGCTTGGGAAGCTTGAGATGACGGAGGGCGCCTATTCGGATTATCATTCAAGCGTCGAACCGCCGCTAAATCCTTGGGCGGCAGACTATTGGGCGGGCATTTCCTCCAGTGGCCCGGGGGTGGCGCTGGCGGCCGGCTTGTGCTTCGGCGCGCTGGCCTCCGACACCGGCGGATCGATCCGCTGGCCGTGCGGCGCGAACAGCGTGACTGGGCTGAAGCCGACGTGGGGCCGCATCAGCCGTCACGGCACGCTCGCTCTCGCCCCGACTATGGATCACGTCGGAGTCATGGCGCGAAGCGTTGCCGATGTTGCGGCTGTGCTAGCGGCGGTTGCGGGTCCGGACCGCGCCGATCCGACGGCTCTCCAGACCCCTTCGGAGAATTATTCCGCGATGATCACGAACGACATTCGCGGGGTTCGGATAGGTATCGATCGCGCCTGGACCCGGCTGAACGTGGATTCTCAGGTTGTTCGCGTTCTCGACGAAGCGGAGAATCTCTTCCGCGAGATGGGGGCGGATATCGTCGAGCTGACCTTTCCGGATTCCACACGCGCCGTTGCTGACTGGTCGCCAATCTGCGCGGTCGAAGCTGCTGTTGCGCACAAGGAGACCTATCCGGCGCGTGCCGATTCGTATGGCTCGGTGTTGAAAGGAGTGATCGAGGCTGGGCGAGCATTGTCCGCCATGGACTATCAGGAGCTTCAACTTCGCCGCATGTCTTTTCGAGGTCAGGTGACAGAGTGTCTGGCTTCGGTCGATCTGCTCCTTGCGCCGGTTCATCCATTTGCGCCGCTTTCGCTCGAGGCGCTTGGCGTGATGGGCGAACGGCCGGAACTCATCGCGCGGCTGCAAGCATTCACAGCGCCGTTCGATCTGACCGGGCATCCAGCTCTTACGTTGCCGGGAGGGTTTGACGGCAAAGGCATGCCGATCGGCTTCCAGCTGGTTGCGGCTGATCTCGCTGAGGGCATGTTGCTAACGGCAGGCGCGGCGTTCCAGCGCGTAAGTTCGTGGCATCGCCGGCACCCGCAGCGTTTAGACCATATGGCCTTGGCTCACGACTAAATATGCGAAGTAACGTCAACTGCCACCAGCGCTTTTCACCGCTCAGCTTCCGGAACGACTGGCTTTGCCGCCGCGAACTATGCGAGCGATGTGGAGAGACCTCGTGAAAGTCCGCGTTGTGACCCTTAACGTTTGGAACACGGAGGGCGAAGAGCGTCGCCTGGATTTGATCAACCAGGAACTTCGGCGCCTCAACCCGGATCTGATCGCCCTCCAGGAGGTTGTTCAAACGCCGAGGACGTCCTGCGTCGAGCGTCTGCTGAACGGCCTGGGCCTTCAAGCGACGCATCAGGCAGACGTTCAGCCGAAGATTCCCCCGTTTGCCGACCGATACGGCGGCAGCGCCGTGGCGACCCGCTGGCCCCACCGGTTCGTCGAGTGCCTTGATCTGCGCCTGCCCGAGGCCGACGACGTTCCATGGGCGACGCTGGCGGTCTCGGTCGGTGTCCCCGGCGAAGGCGATCTGCTGTTCATCGGCGCTACCGCGGCCTGGCGGCTCAACGCCGAAGCCGCCCGCGAGCGCCAGGCCGTGGCCATCACTGAGCTGGATGCCCGCCAACGCGGACCGTTACCGACCATTATTGCCGGAGACTTCAACGCGGGGCCGAGCGCTGCCAGCATCCGCTACCTCACCGGCCTGCAATCCCTGGGCGGCCGCAGCGTCCGATACCATGACGCCTGGGCGATCGCCGGCGAAGGATCCGGCCACACGTGGACTGTCGATAACCCGAACGCTGAGGCCGGGGCCGAAGCGATCGTGGGCCAGCCCGACTACCGAGAGCGCTTCGACTATGTGTTCGTCGGCGGCCGCGACGCGCATCCGAAGGCTCACGCCCGCATCACTTCGGCGAAACTCGCTTTCGATCACCCAGTCGCGGGAATGTGGCTCAGCGACCACTTAGGGTTGGTGGTCGATCTCGATGTCGGAAGGGATTGACCGCCGCTGGCGGACGGCCACGCTGTCGCGCGAGCGGGCCAAGGAAATGGCGTCCGATTTCACCCGCGCACCCTCGGCTTCGCGGGTCGGGGCGGACATCGATTGGCGGCAGATCAGCCTCCCGCTATCGGTCGACCAGAAAGCGGCGGAAGTCCCATCGGCGCGCGTGACCGACATGACGATGAACAGATGGGATGGTCAATCAATCACCGCGAATGCGTCAACCTCGATCAGGTAGTCGGGGGACAGCCTCGCCACACCGAGGACCACGTCAGCTGGTTTGTGATCTCCGAACAGCCCCACCCGAGCCTTTTCGATGATTGGCAGGCATTCATCGCGATCGTAGTTGACGACATAGATCGTGATTCGGGTGACATGCGTAGGCGCCGCACCGGCAGCGGCAAGTGCTCGGCCGAGATTGGCAAACACTTGGCGCGCCTGAGCCGCAAGATCACCGCGGCCAACAAGGTTGCCATCCAGGTCTTCGGGCTCTTGGCCGGAGATGAATACCAATTTGCTGCCTGTTGCAACGACGACCTGGCTGTACGTCTGTGGAACTGGCAGATCCTTGGGATTGATGCTTTGGAGCGTCATTAATCGGGTCTCCTGTGCTGTGATTTCAATGGTCGCTTCCATCTCAACGGGACACCTGGATGTTTGGCGACGCCGGTGGCGGTGGGTTGGGATCCCACGACAACCTACCTAGGCGGGGGATACCCCGCCCGCTACCGTGAGTTCGGCCCACCGCCGCTATCAGTGGTTCAGAAGCCCGGCGAACTCGCGGATGTCGCTGACGAAGAATGCCGGTCCTTCCAGGCTGCGAAGTGGCCCGCGTACTCCATGTCATGAAACTGAACCACGGCGATGACACTGACGCCCCAGAGCCTTGCTCGCGAGATTGCTAGCGCGGCAGTCGAGAGCCGCGCAGTCGATCGCCAATTGCTGGCGCAAGCCACTCGCAATGGATGACGCCGGCAGCCGCCTCGATGCAGCACTTGCTCGCTCTCAGCTAGTCCACAAGCATAACCTCGAACTGAAGCGAAACCGCATCGCCTTCTTCGTAGCGGGCATTGTGCTGTGGTCGATCCTGCCTGGGGCGGTCGCTCGTTCATTGCCGATAAGTTGGGCGATCGCCGAGCGGATCGCGCCGCGAATGCTTGGTCTTAATCTGTGGGATGCGGGCCGGGATCTGATGGCCAAGGCAAATCCCGATTTGCCGCGACAGGTTGCGGTACCCGACCGCAGAAAACCTCTGCCGGCGGCGGCTAACTAGGACTCGCTACTTCGCGAAACTATCGGCCTTTTTGAAAGCGCGGGCGTACGCGTCTTATAATAGGCCCTGACCACCTCACTCAACCACGCTCTCGATGCCAGAAGCTTGTGCCCGACTTTGTGCCTGGATTTGCCCTTGACCGGCGATTCGGTCCGTGAGACCTTATCTAAGCGCATGTAATCGCATGCGTTTCGGATTGCTCTTTTTAGAGCGCGTTGGTTTGTGGTACCGAGGGTCGCGGGTTCAAGTCCCGTCATCCGCCCCACTTTTTCAGGCTTTCGAACAAGCGCAGACAAGATTATTGCGCTCGTCCGCAATAATCTAAGCGAGAGCGAATCATGCCTGCCGTTTGGGACCTGCCCGATTTCGACGCCCATGAAGGCGTACATTTCTTTTCGGATTCGGCTTCGGGCCTGCGCGCGGTCATTGCGATTCACTCGACTCATCTTGGTCCCGCGGCGGGCGGCACGCGTTTCTGGCGTTATGCCGAGACCAATGACGCGGTGACCGACGCGCTGCGTCTTTCGCGCGGCATGAGCTTCAAGAATGCGATGGCCGGCCTGCCGGTCGGCGGCGGCAAAGGTGTGATCCTGGCCGACGCTTCCCGCACCAAGACGCCCGAGATGCTCGCCGCGTTCGGCCGCGCGATCGAATCACTGGGCGGTCGTTACGTCACCGCGGAAGATGTCGGCATGGGCGAGGCCGATCTGGTCGCGATCGGCAAGGAAACGCGCCACGTATCCGGCCTGCCGGTGGGCGAGGGCCATGCCGGGGGCGACCCCGGTCCCTCGACCGCGATGGGCGTTTTCCTGGGCGTGAAGGCCGCGATCAAGCGTGCGCTCGGCAAGGACAGCGCGAAGGGCGTGCATGTCGCGATCCAGGGCGTAGGCTCGGTCGGCGGCGGGCTTGCGCGCTTGCTGGCGGACGAAGGGGCCAGGCTGACTCTGGCCGATATCGATCGAGCGCGCGCGGCGAAGCTGGCGGCGGAGTTGGGCGGTGCGGTGGCCGACGCGGCGCAGATCCTCTCGATCGAGGCGGATGTCGTCAGCCCATGCGCATTGGGCGCGGTGCTGACCGCCGATTCGATCGCGGCGCTCAGGACGCCGATCGTGGCGGGCGGAGCGAATAATCAGCTGGCAATGCCCGAGGATGGCGACCGGCTGCACGCGCGCGGCATTCTGTACGCGCCCGATTATGTGATCAACGCGGGCGGCATCATCAACGTGACGCTCGAATATCTGGGCCAGGGCGACCGCGCCGAGGTGCAGGCGCGATTGAAACAGATTCCGGGCCGGCTCGAGACGATCTGGGCGGAGAGCGAGGCCAATGGAGAGACCGCAGCGCGTGTCGCCGATCACATGGCGATGAAGCTGATCGGGCGGGGCTGAGTCCTTTTCCATGCCAGCGCACGCTGGCACGACGGATAGAATCTAGCTCGCCTCGGGCATCGATCCCGCCTCGGCGGGCACCTTGCCGCGGGCGTGCTCGCGATAGGCGGTGTAGATGCCGCT
>JAEKMC010000136.1:0-6130 GCA_019508115.1 Sphingomonas sp. | reverse complement strand
ATCAGCGGGGTCGGTGGGGTCAGGAAAACGAGCCAGCCGATCAGGATGCCCCACACGATCTGCAGATAATCGAGCGGCACCACGACCGAGACGGGGGCGAAGCGCAGCGATGCGGTCATGGTGAGCTGCGCGAAGCCGCCGAGCAGGCCTGCGCCGGCCAGCATGGCGTAGGTCAAGATGTCGTGCGAACGGCCGAAGACGGGAAGCATCGCGGCTCCGGCGATCATCGTGAAGACGGTGAACCAGAAGACGATCGCCGCGGTCTGCTCGGTCCGGCTGATCTGACGCACGGTGATCATCACCGCCGCCTGGCCGATCGCCGCCGAGATTCCCACCAGCAGCCCCAGCGGCATCACGCCATTGCCGGGACGCGCCACCAATAACACGCCGACGAAACCCACTGCGACCGCGCTCCAGCGGCGCGGGCCGATCTTCTCGGCAAGGATCAGGCCCGACAACAACGTGGCGAGGATCGGCGCGGCATAGGTCAGCGTGGTCGCCTCGCCCAAGGGCAGTAAGGCAAGCGCGCCGAAGGTGAGGAGCATCGAGACGAGGCCAAGCGTCGAACGCGTGAGATGCGCCAGTGGTGCGCTGGTCTTCACCGCCGACCAGCCCGGCCCCACGCTGATCCAGCCGCCCACCACCAGCAGCGCCCAGGCGTTGCGGTAGAAGATCATCTCGGGCGTCGTCACCCCATGCATGCTTGCCGCCTTGAGCAGGCCCGACATGCCGCCGAAGGCGGTCGCCGAGCTGGCGCGCATCGCGATGCCGAGCAAAGGGCGTTCAGGCGGAGCGGCGTCGGACATAAAGTTGCGCTTGGCGCCGATAGCGGCGCGGAGCAACCCGGCTGTCGGGCAAGGCACGCCGGAGGGCGGCAAATCGTTCGTCTATACGGAGATTTCCCAAGGTCGCGGCCATTGCCGATTAAGAGTACGGCCCCTAAGCAAAGCCCGAGTTCATAGATGCACCGCTTCGCCAATCCCGCCCGCTTCGTGCGTCTCGCGCGCCCGCTGACCGCCTGGTTCGGCTGGATCGGCATCGTGCTGGTCGCGATCGCACTGGTCGGTGGGCTCGTGCTGACCCCGCCCGATTATCTGCAGGGCGACACGGTGCGCATCATGTACATCCATATTCCCGTGGCCTGGCTCGGCATGGCGGGGTGGGGCGGCATCGCGGCGGCGAGCTTCGCGCAATTGGTGTGGCGCCACCCGCTCGCGCATGTCGCGGCACGCGCCTGTGCGGTGCCGGGTGCAGTCTATGCCGCGATCTGCTTGATCACCGGATCGATCTGGGGGCGCCCGACCTGGGGTACATGGTGGGAGTGGGACGGGCGGCTGACGTCGATGCTGATCCTGTTCTTTCTCTATTTGGCCTATATCGCGCTCGCGCAGGCCGCGGGGCGTGAGGAAGGCGGACAGAGGATCGCCGCGATCTTCGGGCTGGTCGGCTCGATCAACCTGCCGATTATCCATTTCTCGGTCCTGTGGTGGCGCACGCTGCACCAGGGCGAGAGTATCGGGCTAACGAGCTCGACGATCGACAATCGCATCCTGTGGCCGATCCCGATTTCGGTCGTGGGTTTCAGCCTGATTTTCCTGAGCGTGGTGTTGATGCGGATGCGGACGCTTCTCGCGGATGCCAAGGTCGAGGCGCGGCTAAGGCGGATGGCGTCCGCATGAGCGCTACGCTCGATGCCTGGCCGTTCGTGATTGCGGCCTATGCGGTCGCGGTGATCGCGACGCTTGGCCTGCTTGGCTTCAGTCTGGCCGCGCTGCGCCGCGCCGAAGCCCGCGCCGACGCGCTCGACCGGCAGGGCAAGGGCGGACGCGCGTGAAACCTAAAAACCAAAGGCTGACGCTGGCGTTGCTGGCGGTGGTCGCGGTCATCGCGGCCGCGCTGCTGGCCTTGTCCGCGCTCAAGGATCAGGCGGCCTATTTCTACACGCCGAGCGATGCGGCCAAGGCGCATCTCCAGCCGGGCGCGGCGGTCAGGCTGGGCGGCATGGTCGAGAAAGGGTCGCTCAGGCATCTGCCCGACGGCGTCTCCATCACCTTCGCGGTCACGGACAATGCCGCGAGCGTGCCAGTCCGCTTCAAGGGTATCGTGCCGGCCTTGTTCCGCGAGGGATCGGGCGTGGTCGCCGATGGCAGGTTCGATGCGAGCGGGCAGTTCTTGGCCGAGACGATCCTCGCCAAGCATGACGAGCGCTACATGCCGCCCGAGATTGCGGGTGCGATGCACAAGAGCGAAAGCCTGAAGAAATGATCGCGGAGGCCGGCCTAGCCGCGCTGTGGCTGGGAGCCGCCTTGTGTCTGTTGCAGCTGATCGCGGCGGCGTTCGCGGTGCGCGGCGAGGCCGAGCTGGCCGGGATCGTGCGGCCGGTGGCGGTGGCGCAGGCCGCGCTGACCGCGGTCGCCTTCGGACTGCTCATCTGGCTGTTCGTGCGCGTCGATCTGTCGGTCGCATTGGTCTTCGAGAATGACCATAGCGAGAAGCCGCTCCTGTACCGCTTTGCCGCGACTTGGGGGAATCACGAAGGCTCGATGCTGATGTGGGTCGCCATATTGGGGATGGCCGGCGCCGCGGTGGCCTTGTTCGAGCGCAAGCTGGAGGAACGCACCTTGCTCGCGACCTTGGGCGGGCAGGCGGTGATCGGGCTGGGTTTCTATGCCTTCCTGCTGTTCGCGTCGAACCCGTTCGCGCGGCTGTACCCGCTGCCGCCGGAGGGCAGGGGGCTCAATCCGCTGCTGCAGGATTCCGGCTTGGCCTTCCATCCGCCGACCCTTTATCTCGGCTATGTCGGGCTGTCGGTGGCTTTCTCCTTCGCGATCGGCGCGCTCGTCGCGCGCGATGTGGGGCCGGCCTTCGCGCGCGCGATGCGGCCGTGGGTGCTGGGGGCGTGGATATTCCTGACGCTCGGCATCACCGCGGGCAGTTACTGGGCTTATTATGAACTCGGCTGGGGCGGCTGGTGGTTCTGGGATCCGGTCGAGAATGCCTCGCTCATGCCCTGGCTGGCGGCAACCGCGTTGCTCCATTCGGTGACCGTGCTGGCGACGCGCGACGGGCTGCGCGCCTGGACCCTGATGCTGGCGGTGATCGCCTTCTCGATGAGCATGGTCGGCACGTTCCTGGTGCGCTCGGGCATCCTCACCAGCGTGCATGCTTTCGCGGTCGATCCCAAGCGGGGGACGTTCCTGTTGGCCTTGCTGTTTATCTATATCGGCGGCGCTCTGGCATTGTTTGGCGCGCGGGTGGGGAAAGTTCGCGAAGGCGCGCGCTTCGATCCCGTCAGCCGGGAAGCGGGCCTGGTGGCCAACAATCTGCTCCTGTCGGCGATCCTGGGGATCGTGCTGGTCGGCACGCTCTATCCGCTGATCGTCGAGGCGGCGACGGGCACCAAACTGTCGGTCGGCCCGCCTTATTTCGACGCCGCGGCGGGTCCGCTCGCGCTCATCCTGCTGGCGGTCATGGCGGCCGGGCCTTTGTTGCGCTGGCGGCGTGACAATCTAGTTTCTTCATTGAAGCGGGTCGCGCCCGCCGCCGGGCTGGCGCTGATCGCGCTGGTGGCGGTCAAGCTCGCCGCGCCCTCGATCCATATCCTGTCCCTGCTCGGCCTCGCTTTTGCCGCGGGGCTGGCGCTGGCGAGTGTCGCGCCGCTCTGGCAGCGCAATCTGCGCAGGACGCCCCTGTTCGTGTGGGGAATGGTGCTCGCGCATCTCGGCGTGGCGGTGAGCGTTGCGGGCATGGCGTGCGACAGCAGTTTCACGGTCGAGAAGCTGGTCGCGGCGCGCGTCGGCGAGACGGTGAAGGTCGGGCCCTACAGCATCACGTTCGACGCGGTCGATCCGACCTTTGGCGCGAATTGGCAGGCGCTGCAGGCGACCTTGCTCGCCAGGCGCGGCGAGGGCGATGTGCTCAGGCTTTCTCCGCAGGCGCGGACCTATTGGGCGCCGCCTACCGAGACGAGCGAGACCGCAATCCACACCGCGCTCGACGGCCAGCTTTATACCGTGCTCGGCAAGCAGGCTGCCGATGGACGCTGGCAATTGCGCCTGTGGTGGAAACCGTTCGTGACCTTGATCTGGGCGGGCGGGGCGCTGATCGCGATCGGCGGCGCCCTGGCCTTGATCGGCCGGCTGTGGCGCGCGCGGCGCAAGCCGCGGGAGGCTTGGCTGTGAAGGGTCACGCGAAATGGGCGCCGCTGGTCGTCTTCATTCTACTCGGCCCGCATTTGCTCAACATCTTTGCGAGCTGGTGCATCCCCTGCGCGGCCGAGGCGCCGCAATTGAAGGCTATCGCGGATGCGGGCGTGCCTGTGGTCGGGATCGCGGTGCGCGACCGTCCGGAGGCTCTGGCCCGTTTCCTTGCGCGCAACGGCAATGCGTTCCGCGCGATCGGCGCCGACGATGCGAGCCAGGTGCAGATGGCGATGGGATCGTCGGGCGTGCCCGAAAGCTTCGTGATCGACGGCAAGGGCAGGATACTCAACCAGGTGATCGGCCCGATCAACCCGCAGGACGTGGCGGGCCTCGTCGCCGCGGTGAAGGCGGCACGATGAGGCGGCTGATCCTTGCGCTGGCTTTGGTCGCGGCGCCGATATGGGCTGATAGCGATCTTCCGCCTGCGCCGCTCGCCGACACGCAATTGCCCGATCCGAAGCAGGAGGCTGAGGCGCAGGCGCTGATGGAGACGATCCGCTGCCTGGTATGCCAGGGCCAGTCGATCGCGGACAGTAATGCCGAATTGGCGGGCGATATGCGCGCGATGGTGCGCCAACGCATTGCGGCTGGGGAAAAGCCGCAAGCGATCCGCGCCTGGCTGATCCGCCGTTACGGATCCTGGGTGACCTACGATCCGCCGCTCGACCGCGTCACCTGGGCTTTGTGGGCGGCACCGATCCTGTTCGTCGCGGCCGGGCTGTTGGTGGCGCGCTCCAGCTTCCGGCGGAGGCGTGCATGAGCGGGATGTGGATATCGGTCCTGCTCGCGCTGGCGGTGGCCGCGGGTCTGATCCTGGTCGCGCGCCCCGCGCGCGGTGCGCTCTACCTCATCGGCGTGGCGATGCTGGTCGGGTTGGCGGGCTATGCGTGGCAGGGCAGCCCCGGTCTCATGGGCAGCCCGACCGCGCCCGGTGCGCACAAGCGTGGCGGCGACACGTTATTCGCGCATGAACGCAAGGTCTGGCTGGAAACCGTCGGTTTCGACGCACTCCAACTGGATGGCGCGGACGCCTTCATCGGGAATGGCGATCCGGATTATGCGGTCGGGCTGCTCCATGCCTATCTGGGGCATGAACCCAACAGCATGATGCTGTGGCTCGGCCTGGGCAATGCGCTGCAGGCGCAGGCGGACGGCGCGCTGACGCCGCCTGCTCACTATGCGTTCGAGCGCGCCGCCCAGGCCGCGCCCGATCACCCCGCGCCGCCCTATTTCCTGGGTCTTGCCTATCTTCAGATGGGCGATGTCGACGGGGCGGAGGCGACCTGGCGCGCGTTGCTCGCCAAAGCGCCTGCCAATGCGCCGTGGCGCGACAAGCTCGCCGCGCGGATCGAATTGCTCGAACGTTTGAGAGCGGGGCATTAGCCCGGACGACCCCAGGCGAAACCGGCCCGGCAGTCATCCGCGGGGGTTTCGAGCACCGGCCGCGATGGGCAGCGGATTGACCCGGCCGGCAAGATTATGGCAGGCGATTCCGCAACGCGGGTGTAGCTCAATGGCAGAGCAGAAGCTTCCCAAGCTTACGACGAGGGTTCGATTCCCTTCACCCGCTCCACATCGATGCTGACATTGATGCTATCTGACGATAGCCCCACATCTGATAAATCCCACCCGATCCATCGGACGTAGCGCAGCGCTTGCGCCGTCACACAGCGAGCGCATGATGCGCCTCCCACAACAGGAGAGTCGCCATGAAAAAGTTGCTAATCGCCTTCACCGCCCTTGTGGTGCTCGGATCTGTTGCCGATGCGACGGCTCCCTGCCGGGACAAAAAGGGCAAGTTCATGACGTGTCCGCCGAGCGGTATCGCGGTTGCGACTGGGGGCGGACAGGTCTCGCCGCCGGACAAGAAGGGCCGCTGCCATGTCGCTGTACCGGCACCGGGCACGAAGCAGAAGAAGGGCCAGATC
>JAEKMC010000001.1 GCA_019508115.1 Sphingomonas sp. | reverse complement strand
CTTCGCCACCGACAAGCATCGCTCGGTCGACGATACGCCTGCGGGCGGCGGCGCCGGGATGGTAATGCGCGCCGACGTGCTCGCGGCGGCGATCGACGGGTCGGTCCAGCCCGGCATCCCCTTGCTGGCGATGACGCCCCGCGGACGGCCGCTCACCCAGGCACGTGTGCGGGAGCTGGCAGCTGGGCCGGGGGTGGCGATCCTGTGCGGCCGGTTCGAGGGCATCGACGAGCGCCTGTTCGAGGCGCGCGCGATCGAACCCGTCTCGATCGGCGACTATATCCTCTCCGGTGGCGAGGTGGGCGCTTTGGTGCTGCTCGATGCTTGCGTTCGGCTGCTTCCCGGAGTAATGGGCGCGCCTTCGAGCGGAGATGAGGAAAGCTTCGAAAGCGGCCTCCTCGAATATCCGCATTATACCCGACCGCAAATGTGGGAAGGGCGCACGATCCCCGAAGTGCTGCGATCGGGGGATCATGCGAAGATCGCCGGCTGGCGTAAAGCCCAGGCCGAGATCGATACACGGTCACGGAGACCGGACCTTTGGGAGCGCCATATCGGCACTCGGGTCCAGCCTCCCTCTGGCGCGCGGCATGAGAAGGAAGAATGAGATGAACCTCATCCAGCAGCTCGAGGCCGAGCAGATCGCGGCATTGTCCGCCAAGCGCGCCATTCCCGAATTCCGTCCCGGCGATACGCTCAAGGTCGGCGTGAAGGTTGTCGAAGGCGAGCGCACCCGCGTTCAGGCCTATGAAGGCGTGTGCATCGCCCGCTCCAACAAGGGGATGGGGTCGAGCTTCACCGTCCGCAAGATTTCGTTCGGCGAGGGCGTCGAGCGCGTCTTCCCGCTTTATTCGCCGAACATCGACACGATCGAGGTCGTCCGCAAGGGCGTCGTGCGTCGCGCCAAGCTCTATTATCTGCGTGGCCGCACCGGCAAGTCGGCGCGTATCGCCGAGCGCCGCGACAACCGCCCGACGACCGAGGCCGCCGAAGGCTGAGCCTCGCGAGAGCGACAGGATAGAGGGCCGTCCCGGGAAACCGGGGCGGCCCTTTTTCTATCCTCTGGGATTGGCGTGGTGGGCGCCTGACAGCGGGACCTCGCTTGCTCTCTATCCCTAGCGATCGTCATTGCGAGCCGCGAAGCGGCGCGGCAATCCAGGCCATCGCCCTCCTCCCGCGCAGTCCTGGATCGCGCCGTCCCCCGGGCTTTCGCCGGGCGCCTCGCGATGCCCAGCCGCTTCAAATGAATCTGATGGCGAAAAGGGGGAGGAGTCCGCAACCGTCATCCCGGCGCTTTTCTTAACCATGTTTGTGCGCCGAAATGTCTTAAATTAAGAAGTACTGAGTCGCAGACGTGGGGTCTGTGTGTTTGACCTTAGGGGGTCGTGTTATGCGTAGCTTTGTGCGGTTAGTAGCCGCTTCTACATTCGCGTTGGCTTTTTCTGCTCCTGTCTATGCCGTAGCTTGCAGTACGGCAGACATCAGTCCCACCGCGATCGCCTGTGCCGGTCGTTATACCGGCAATGTCCTCGACAATTCGGCTCCGGATGTCGCAACCCAGGAAGCGGCGCTCGCGGCGCTGGGCTTCACCTGGGACGGCAGCAATTTCGGCGCCTTTCCCAAGCTCGAGAACCTGAACGGGGCGACGACCATCGACTTCCCGGGGCTGCTGAACGGCATCACCTATGTCGGCATCCATGTCGGCGGCGGCAAGGGAGGCGGAACCACGTCCTTCTACAAGTTCAACGCCGGAACCGACCTCGATTCCTTCACGCTGAACCTGTCGAGAAGCTCGGACGCAGTGCTCTATGGGACCGATCCGGGTACGCCCGGGGTACCCGAGCCGTCGAACTGGGCGATGATGCTCGGCGGATTCGCGATGCTGGGCGGTGTCATGCGCGCGCGTCGCGGAGAGAAGACAAGTCTCGCCTGACTAAGGGACTGAATACGCCGCCGGCCTTGTCCGGCGGCGATTCCCTCAATCCGAGCCGATACGCCTGAACCTGGACGAGGGCGCGCTTCGCGCCGAGCCCACTTTTCAAGCCGGCCGCGCATGGCCTAACTAAGGCATGCTCAAACCCTTGGCCGCGCCGATTCTGGCGCTCGCTTTTCTCGCCGCTCCCGCAACCGCCGAACGGCCCACCCTCGAACGCCTCTTCGCGAGTCCGTCGATCGACGGGCCGTCCCCGCGCAAGCCGGCGCTGTCGCCCGACGGCAGCCTCGCCACCTTGCTGCGCAACCGCGCGGACGATCGCGACCGGTGGGATCTGTGGGCGATCGATACGAAGAGCGGCCGCGCGCGGATGCTGGTGGATTCGCTCAAGGTCGGCTCGGGCGGCGAGGTTTCGGAGGCCGAGAAGATGCGGCGCGAGCGCGCGCGTGTCGGCGGGTCCAAGGGCATCGTCGACTATGAATGGGCGCCCGACGGCAGGTCGATCCTCGTCCCGATCGACGGCGATCTCTACCTCGCGCGGCTCGACGGCAGCGTCCGCCGGCTGACCGACACGCCCGAAAGCGAGCTCGACGCGCACGTCTCCGCCAACGGCCATTATGTGAGCTTCGTGCGTGGGCAGAATCTGTTCGCGGTCGATCTCGCCAGCGGAGCCGAACGGCAACTTACCAAAGAGGGCGGGGGCAATATCACCTGCGGCACCGCCGAATTCGTCGCGCAGGAGGAGATGGACCGCTTCACCGGCCATTGGTGGGCGCCGGGCGATAAGGCGGTCGCCGCCGAATGCTATGACGAGGCCAAGGTCAAGATCGTCACCCGCGCCGCGATCGGCGCGGACGGCACGCGCACCTTCGAGCAGCGTTACCCAGCGGCGGGCACCGCCAATGTCGCGGTCAGCCTGTGGGTGATCGCCGCCGACGGCTCCGGCCGCATCAAGGTCGACATGGGCGCGGATCCGGACATCTACCTCGCGCGCGTCGCCTGGGCGCCGGATGCGCGCACGCTCTACGTCCAGCGCGTGAGCCGCGATCAGAAGCGCCTCGACATGCTCGCCGTCGATCCGGCGACCGGCGCCGCGCGCGTGCTGTTCAGCGAGACGTCGAAGACGTGGGTCAACCTCAACGACGATTTTCGCCCGCTCAAGGACGGCAGCCTGATCTGGGGATCGGAACGCTCAGGCTACAAGCACCTCTATCGCTACGTCCCGGGTGCGGACGGCGGCACATGGGCCCAGCTCACGCATGGCGAGTGGACGCTGGAGACCAATGCGCAATCGCATCCCGCCGGCCTGATCGGCGTGGACGAGGCGCACCATCGCTTGTTCTTCAGCGCGAACAAGGACGACGTGCTGGAGAGCCAGGTCTACGCGATCGACTATCTCCACCCAGGCGAGCCCCAGCGGCTGACCGAGCGCGGCTATTGGAACGAGGCGAGCATGGACAAGGCCGGCACGCGCCTGCTGATCCAGCGTTCGTCCCCGACCCAGCCGCCGCAAGTCTATCTCGCCGATGCCGCCGGCAAGCGCATCGCCTGGATCGAGCAGAACAGCCTCGACGCGCACCACCCTTATGCGCCCTATTTGCCCGATCGGCGGCCGGTGACCTACGGCACGCTGCGCACCCCCGATGGCGCCACCTTATATTATGAGATGATCACCCCGGTGCTGGAGCCGGGCAAGCGCTATCCCGTCTTCTTCGAACATTATGGCGGCCCGCACGCGCAGACGGTCAAGCGCGACTGGGTGAAGGGGCAGCTTCCCCAATATTGGGTGAGCAAGGGCTGGATCTACTTCCAGCTCGACAATCGCGGATCGGCCAATCGCGGCAAGGCGTTCGAGGACAGCCTCTACCATGCGATGGGATCGACCGAGGTCGCCGACCAGGCGACCGGCGCGCGCTGGCTTCAGCAGCAGCCCTTCGTCGATCCGAAGCGGATCGCGACCTTCGGCTGGTCTTATGGCGGCTACATGACGCTCAAGATGCTGGAGGCGGATCCCGGCCTCTATGCCGCGGGCGTGGCGGGCGCGCCGGTGACGCGGTGGGGGCTGTACGACACCTTCTATACCGAACGCTATCTGGGCATGCCGCCTTACGCTGCGTCGGATACGATCGCCGATGCCGGCAAGATCCGCGACCCGTTGCTGATGGTGCACGGTATGGCGGACGACAATGTCGTGTTCGAGAACGGCACCAGCATGTACGCCGCGCTCCAGCAAAAGGGCGTATTGTTCGAGATGGCGGTCTATCCCGGCCAGACGCACGGCTTCAATACGCCCTCGTCGCTGCACCGCTGGAAGACGATCGAGGACTTCCTCGACCGGCGGGTGCGGAGCGCGAAGTGACGGCGCGGCAATTCTAAAACTCCTCTCCCCTTGTGGCTGCACAGGTGGGAAAAGGCGATTTGCCGGAGGCTGCGAGCGGTAGCGGCGTCCTATTTGTGCCCGGGCAGATCATTTCATCCGCAGTGCGAATGACGGAAGACGCGGCAGACACGCCAAGTTTTTAGCGGCCACGGCCGTCTGGGGTTCATTACAAAATCGGCATGATGACAGAAGTCCGGCAGGCGGTCCGCTGATATTCATTTGCGATAGAAATGGTTAACCTCCATTAAGACCTGTAAT
>JAEKMC010000135.1 GCA_019508115.1 Sphingomonas sp. | reverse complement strand
TAAGGATCGGGACGCGCCATGCTTTGACTCCCTGG
Source organism: Sphingomonas sp. (assembly GCA_019508115.1). Classification (GTDB taxonomy): domain Bacteria; phylum Pseudomonadota; class Alphaproteobacteria; order Sphingomonadales; family Sphingomonadaceae; genus Sphingomonas_I. The sequence goes on along the minus strand of JAEKMC010000135.1, from coordinate 12,074 downwards.
CGTTTCCCCTGGGCCCGGCGGCGAGAGCTGCCGGGCCTTTCTTTTAGAGTTTGATTCAGCTGCGCTGATGCGGCACCGGCCCGCACCCCCACCCGGCCTCCCATAGAATATCCTGTTGGGAGGCCGGGGGGGGGTGCGGGCCGGTGCCGCTCCGGTTCAGCTTTGCTGAACCGGACTCTGAACGCCTGGCCATGGCCTAAAGTCCTTCGCCGCCGACCCAATGCGCGTTGGATAGCCTGCGCGCCACGGCCCAGGTCTGGCGGCGGATGTCAGGCACGGCCACGATCTCCCAGAAGGTGCCGCGCGTCATCGGGCCGAGCGCGAGCAAGGTCGGGAAAAACGCACTGTCGGCGCCCACCACCTCGGATTGCTGGGTCACGTCGATGCCGATGCGCAGGGGGTCGGGCCGGATCAGGCCGCGTTCGATCAGCCTTCGCAACAACGGCTCTCCCGTGCGCAGCAGATCGCCCTGCGGGCCGCTGGCATTGACGATGCGGCGCACCGGCAGGTCGACGATGTCATCCCGCCCGCGCGGACGGTAACGCACCCGGGCGCCTGCACCGTCGGGAACCGCTTCGATGAGTTTGCCCGCCACGATCTCGAGCCGGCCATCCGCCCGCATCGCCTCGATCCTGGCGGCGACCTGTGGCGCGATACGGTGGCGATGCACGTCCCACCAGGCGCGCAGATGCCGCAGGAAGCGCCGGCGCTGGTCGAGATCGGCGGCCGCCCATAAACCTTCCGTATAAGGGCGCAACTCGTCCACCGCCGCGCGCCAGCCGACCTCATCCGCGCGTGCGCGGGCGTGGCGAAGCAACGTGATCGCTTCGGGCAAGGGCCGCTCGTCGAGCGTCGATGGCGCGACCGACGCATGCGCGCGGGGACTCAGGCCGCGCCGCGACAAAGCGACGATCCGTCCACCAAAGCCGCCGGCATCCAGCAACAACGCGATATCGACCATGGTGAGGCCGGTGCCGATCACCAATATCTGGTCGGTGTCGGTCAGCCCCTTGGCGATGTCGTCGCTCCATGGCTCCGCCGCGAAGCAACCCGATGGCAGCGCATTGGGAACGATGCCGTCGGGAATATGCGGCGGCAGATTGCCCGGCGCGAGGATGACCGCGTCCGCCGCGATCGTGCGGCCGTCGCCGAGCGTGACGCACCAGCCTTCGCCATCGCGCGTGAGGTCGACCGCCTCCGCTTGGACGAGCGCCAGCCGCTCAGGGGCGGCACGGCGGGCGTCATCGAGCAGTTCGGCGAGATAGTCGCCATAGACCAGGCGCGGCGCGAAGCCGCCCGCCAAGGACGGGTGGCGCCGTTCCAGCCAGCGCGCGAAATGATCGGGCTCCTGCGGCAGCGCGCTCATATTGGTGGCGCGGACGTTGAGCAGATGATCGGGGTGCGCGGCGGAATAGGCCACGCCGCGCGCCGCCACGTCGCGCCGCTCGATCAAAGTCGCGCGCGGCCCCTGGTGCCTGAGCAGATTGATCGCCTGCAGCGCACCTGAAAAGCCGCCGCCGATGATCGCGACGTGATCGATCGTCAAAAAAATGCTCCCGCTCGGTCGGCGCCCTCTTAGCGCAGCCGCTCGAAAGGGTAATGGTCGCGGATCGCGTCGTTGAAAAATTCACCCTTGGAAAAAGCCTTGCGGAAATCCTGCGCCACATCCTCGGGCACGCCGAGATAGGCATAGCGCTTGCCCGATACGAAAGTGACGGCAAGCTTGTGGGCCTGCGGATCATAGTCGAACTTGCGGATGACCGAGGAGGGCATGCGGAAGAAACGCGCAGGCTCCAGCCATCGCTCCCTCGCCCTCGGCGGAAGATTCAGACTATCGAGATCGATAAAGATGCTCGATGCCGATCAGGCGGCTTTTTTATCCGTCCTCAGCCTCTGGATTGAGCAGGGTCTTGACGAGAACGCCGTCCGGCGATTTGGCTTGCTCTCGAACCAGGACCTGACCGCGCTTCGAAATCCAGTACCGAATCGACGGATCGCTTGGCTTCCCCCGGAATTCCATCACCCAGCATTTGATCGGCGTACCATCCGCCGCCGACAACGTGTCCTCGCCGGTGACGGCATATGTGTAGCGCGCCGGCGGCTCCAGGCCCACATCGTAGAAGGGAATGGAGGCGGCGTAACCCCGCGCAAGCGGGAGCGCCTGCAAGAACTCCATGTCGGTATGCCAATTATAGAAAAGCATGGGGAAGGCTTCGTGCACGGGCTTGCCGACGCCCGGCGCTCCGTCGCCGATCGAATCGACCTTTGCTCCGTCGAACTTGACGGATTGTGTGGTGGTGACGCCCGCGCGTGTCACGGTCTTGGCCTGTGAAAGCGGCCGGAAGCTCCCCGTCTCGAAGGTCTGGTCGAACAGCGCGACGTAAGATTTGTCCGCCGCGTCCCAGCGCTGGTGGACCCGCAGGATACGCTTGCCGTTCTCGGTTTCGAAGGACACGCGGCGCGTCCAGAGGTCGAGCAGCGACCGCTGTTCGCCAACGATCATGTATCGGGCATAGCGATGCACGCCCGGCTTGATGAGATCGAAGCGCGCGAGCGGCTGGCCGACCTGCAGGATATCTTCCTTGGCCGACGCGGACATTGCCGGGGCAGCGAGCAGCGCCAACAAACCGACGGCTATGCAGCGGCTCGAATAAGGTGATGTCATCGGGCCTCCTCCCCCCGCTATCCAATCGCGGTTTTCCAACCGGCGACCGGACTCCCGGTTGAGCTTCAAGGACCACGCCCACAAGGGCCAAAAGCCTGCGAATTTTGGCTGAAACGATTGTCCATGCGGTTGAGCGCGGCGGCTTGCGTTCCGCGCGGTTCGCGCTCCTGGTTATCGGGCTGCTCGCATGTCCCGATATCCGGCTTTCGTGATGGGAGGGGGCGTCTACCTACCGCATCACGACATAACGTCCCGGCGCGTCCTCGATCGCCTTGCGCTTGCCCTTGCCGGGTATCCGCGCCCCTTTGGCGGGGACTTCGCCAGCGGACCGTTCGCTGATCCAGGCGAGCCAGTCGGGCCACCAGCTGCCCTTATGCTCGGTCGCGCCCGCCACGAATTCGCCGAGCGTCGCCGCCGTCTTCTCGTTGGTCCAATATTGATATTTGCCGGCGGCGGGCGGGTTCACCACGCCGGCGATATGCCCGGATCCCGCCAGCACGAAGCGGAGCGGGCCGGTGAAATACTCCGTCAGCTTCCACACGCTTTCGGGCGGGGCGATATGATCCTCGCGGCCGGCCTGGACATAAGAGGGTGTCTTGATCGCCCTGAGATCGAGCGCGACACCGTCGACCGTCATTTCGCCCTTCACGAGCTTATTGTCGCGATAGAAATCGGCGAGATAGGCGCGGTGCCAGTTGGCGGGCAGGTTGGTGACGTCGCTGTTCCAATGGAGCAGGTCGAACGGCTTGTAGGGATCGGCCAGCAGGTAATTGTTGACGACATAGTTCCAGATCAGGTCGCGCCCGCGCAGCAGGTTGAAGGTCGCCCCCATATAACGGCCGTCGAGATAGCCGTCGGTCGCGAGGCTCTCGATCAAGGCGAGCTGGGCATCGTCCACGAACAAGGCGAGGTCGCCCGCCTGCGTGAAATCGACCTGCGCGGTGAAAAAGGTCGCGCTCGCGACCTTGTCCGCCTCGCCCCTGGCGGCGAGCCAGGCGAGCAGCATCGCCAGCGCGGTGCCGGCGACGCAATAGCCGACGACGTGGACGCTCGGCACGTCGAGCAGGTCGCGGATCGTGTCGATCGCGTCTAGCTCTCCGCGCAGGACATAATCGTCCATCGTTACGCCGGCCATCGCGGCGTCGGCCGATTTCCACGAGACCATGAACACCGAGAGGCCCTGATCGACCGCCCATTTGACGAAGCTTTTCTCGGGGCCGAGGTCGAGGATGTAGAAGCGGTTGATCCAGGGCGGGAAGATGACGACCGGCGTCGCCTGCACATCGGGCGTCGTCGGCGCATAATGGATCAGCTGGTAGAGCGGGGTTTCGTGGATCACCTTGCCCGGTGTGGTGGCGAGGTTCTTGCCGACCTCGAACGCATGTTCGCCGACATGGCGGATCTGGCCTGCGCCCATATCCGACAGCATCCGTTCAAGCCCGGTGACGAGGTTCTGCCCGCGCGTCTCGAAGATGCGGTTGAGCACTTCAGGGTTGGTCAAAGCGAAATTGGCGGGGCTCATCGCCTCGACGAAGCTTTGCGTAAGGAAGCGGAGCTGCTCTTTCTGCCTGGGGTCGATGCCCTCGATCGCGTCGACGCTCTTGAGCAGCTGATCCGAGATCGCGACATAGGATTGGCGGATCATGTCGAAGATCGGCTCTTGCCAGCGCGCGCCCTTGAAGCGGCGGTCGGAGGATGCGGCCTTGGCGGCGTCCGGCAGCATCGCCTGCCATTGGGCGAGCGCATCCTTCCACCAGGCGGCCTGCTGCTCCGCCAGTTTTTGCGGATCGAATGGCCCCTTGGCCATCAGTTCAGCGGTGTCGTCGGCGATCTTGAGCGCCGCGGTCGCGCCTTGCTCCATCAGCAATTGCTGCATGCGCCCGGCAATCCCGGTCCAATGCGCCATTTCATCGAGCAGATTTTCGGTATCGGCCATGCGTGTCCTCTGGGTGCCATTAACCCGTAAAGTCGGTATAGGGGCCCGGTCTTGCTAGATGGGCGATCCGCGCCTTTTGGCAAAGACCTGTTTCAACCCGAGGAAGTGATGACCGAAGAATTCTACCGCATCCGCCGTTTGCCCCCTTACGTGTTCGCCGAAGTGAACGCGATGAAGGCGGCGGCGCGCGCGGCGGGCGAGGACATCATCGACCTTGGCATGGGCAATCCCGATGGCGCGCCCGCGCCGCATGTGATCGAGAAATTGTGCGAGGTCGCGCGCGATCCCAACGCGCACGGCTATTCGGCCTCGTCCGGCATCAAGGGCCTGAAGAAGGCGCAGGCCGGCTATTATGCGCGCCGCTTCGGGGTTGAGCTCGATCCCGACAAGGAAGTCGTGGTGACCCTGGGCTCGAAGGAAGGGCTCGCCAATCTGGCGCAGGCGATCACCGCGCCCGGCGACGTCGTGCTCGCGCCGAATCCGTCTTATCCGATCCACACGTTCGGCTTCATCATCGCGGGCGCAGCGATCCGATCGATTCCGGCGGCGCCGGGGCCTGATTTCTTCGAGCGCCTGAAATATGCGATGGCTTACACCGTGCCGAAGCCGTCGGTGCTGGTAATCGGCTATCCGTCTAACCCGACCGCCTATGTCGCGGATCTCGCTTTCTACGAGAAGGTGGTCGAGTTCGCGAAGGAGCATAAGCTCTGGGTGCTGAGCGATCTCGCTTATGCCGAAATTTATTTCGGCGACACGCCCACACCCTCGATCCTGCAGGTTCCGGGGGCGATGGACGTCGCGATCGAGTTCACGTCGATGTCGAAGACCTATTCGATGGCGGGTTGGCGGATCGGCTTCGCGGTCGGCAATCGCCAGCTCATCTCGGCGCTGACGCGGGTGAAGTCGTACCTCGATTACGGCGCCTTCACGCCGATCCAGGCGGCGGCGGTCGCGGCGCTGAACGGTCCGCAGGACATCGTCGAGGCCAACCGCAAGCTCTACAAGGCGCGCCGCGATGTGCTCGTCGAAAGCTTCGGCCGCGCGGGCTGGGAAATTCCGTCGCCCGAAGCCTCGATGTTCTGCTGGGCGCCGATTCCGCCCGCGCTCAAGCATCTCGGCGCGCTCGAATTCTCCAAGCAATTGCTCACGCATGCGCAAGTCGCGGTCGCGCCGGGCGTCGGCTTCGGCGAGGAAGGCGAGGGCTATGTCCGCATCGCCCTGGTCGAGAATGAGCATCGCATCCGTCAGGCGGCGCGCAACGTGAAGAAATATCTCGCCTCAATGGGCGTCAATGCCGCGAAAGCGGCGCAGGCGGGCTGATGCACGCGGCGCTCGACGATATCTTTCAGGTCTCGAGCGTTTCGGGGCTGGCGCATACGATCCAGTTGGCGCTGGCCCCGGCCTTCCTGTTGAGCGCGATGGGGATCATCCTCAACATGCTCACCGGGCGGCTGACGCGCATCGTCGATCGGGCGCGCGCGGTCGAGAAGGAATTCACGCCGCGCGACGATCCCTATCATGGCCATCAGGTCAACGAATTGCGCCTGCTCGACCGGCGGATGCGGATCGTCAACAACGCCATCTTCCTCGCCACCGCCAGTGCGGTGGTACTGTGTACCGTGGTGGCGGTGATGTTCCTGGCGGAGCTGGTCGGATTCAGCTTCGCGCGCACGCTCGCGACCATGTTCGCGGCCTCGTTGCTGCTGCTGATCGCGAGCCTGGTGATGTTCCTGGTCGAGGTCCGCGTCGCGGTGCGCGCGATCCGGATCCGGGATGAGTTGCTGGAGCTGGGCTAGCGGCGGACTAATTGGTGGAGAGCGGTCGTTCGATAGCGATATCGCAGCGACAGGTTCAGGCCGTTTGCGGCGTCGGCGTCATTCCGTCCTCAGAAAGGAATATCAGGAGATCGTAGGATCGTCTGGATTACATGCAAATGGCCCGGCAGCATGGAAGACGGCTGCATGCCATCCTACCTCGCAAGTCCGGCCAAGTGGCATGATTTCGCCATTCCATTTGCAAGACAGAAATCCGGGGGGCCTGTTCGGCGCCAATAGTCGGCAAGCCCAATATTCGACAGCAGCGACAGGAAGCCGGGGTCAGTCCACATCGTCTGTGCGGGCGGCAGGAACAGCGAAACCGTGGGTCGTTCGCTATCTTCGTTCAGGCCAATGTACGGCAATGTCGTACCGCGCGGGCTGGCGGGAAGGCGGCTGAGGTAAAGAACGCGCGCGATCGCCAATGCTTCGCGCGGCCGCCCGAGCGCCGCCGCGGCACGCATGGCGCGTTCGGCATAGGCTTGCCCGCGCGGCATACTTGATCGAAAGGCGACAAGAACCCGATCGGCGTCCGCAGACTTGTGAGACATCATGGCCTCAACCGTCCTCTTCGCGAGTAATATCTCGTCGGGCTGTGTGTTCTTGGGCCAGTTGGCGCGGTCGGCGGCCATGGCCAACGCGCGTTGCGGCTCGCCATTATAGGCGGCCAAGTCGAAGTTCGTGAACCACGTCAGACGGTCGTGCGGCCAGATAGCAAGAGCGTCCTTGGCGACCCGATCCGCATCTTCGAGCCTGCCCGTGGCGGCAAGAGCATCGACCCGCGTCGCCTGGATCCAGGGTATCAGCGGCGAAAACTTGTTGAGCAGCGCAATCCGGTTCAACGCGTCGCGAAAACGACCGACGGCCATGAGAAGCTGGACCTCCTGGTACAGCAACGGCCCCCTATCGGGACGGGCATGTTGCTGCGCCAGTCGAATGGCGTCGCCCTTGGCTTGCCAATGGCCGAAGGTAGGCTCCAGGCTCACGAGTGCTGCGGCCGAGCGGCTCTCGCGCGGATCGATCGCCAAAGCGTGAGCGGCTGCATCGCGAACGCGTGACTCTATAGCGGGTCGCTCAGCGGGCGAAGCCCAGCCAAGGCCGAGGACATAGCTCATTGCCAGCGATCCCCACACAGGCGCCTCGTGGGGAGCAAGAGCATTCGCTTGTCGCAGATAGCCGACGCCCTCCGCCGTCTGTTCGGGAGTGTTCTCGAAAACCGCCGAGAGTCCCCGTGTTTCGAGATCGACTACCGCCGGCGGCATGGGAGAGGCAGCCGCCGTGGAGTGCACGACCTGGTCAGAACCGGCATCGTGGCGCTGCCATGGTTTTTCGACATAAATCAGGGCTGCGGTCCCGCCCACGAGCGCTAGCGCGGCCCCTAATAGCCACACCGGCAGGCGGGGCGCCGGCCGTACCAGGTCAGCCGTCGGGTCAGCCGATGCTGCGGCTCCCGGATGAGGCGTCGATGAATTGCCGAGCGATAACCGATAACCGACACGTGCCACGGTTTCGATCCGAAAGGCGCCCGATGCTGCGCCGTCGGCTGCCCGCCGCAGCTTCCCGATTACGCGATTGATCGCATCTTCGCCGACGATACGACCGTCCCAACATTTTTGAATGAGGTCATCGCGCGACACCACCCGGCCAGGCGATGAGGCGAGCGCGACCAGAACTTGCATCACCTTGGGTTCGACAATCTCCGAAGACGTCCCGTTGGCGATCTCCCGAGAAGACGGACGCACCGTGACGGGGCCTAAATCGAAGTCTTCGCATCGGGAAAGATCGATTGTCGTCAAGCGCGGCCCCTCCTCAATATCGGCAAAAGGTCGGCAAAAAGTCGGCGCAGCATCCTATCGCGCCGCTCGTCTGGCGGGCAACTCCCCTCATCGGCGGGGGCCCTTACGTCTCATATAATGGGAGTTGCACGATGAACAGGTTTGTCGCGATCGGCGTCACCCTCGGCTTGGCGATGGCATCGCCTTCGCTTGGCGCCACCCTGGCTTTCACCGGCCAATCTTTTAACAGCAACTTGCCCGCCGCTCTCGGCGGCAGGTGCTCGGCACTGACGGTGACGATCGCCAACGGCCCATCTCCCTTGGTCGCCACCGGAACCTCCAATTTCGGAGATTTCACTTTCAGCCAGAGCCACTGCCTGGATTCAGGGCCGCCAATCGCCGCGGGCGCTACCGACGTCCCTTATTATGACGGGCTTTTCACCTACACCTTTGCCGACGGCAAGACGCTGAGTGGCACCTACGACGGTGTGCTGTCCAATTCCGGGGTAACGGGCGTCGTCGACAATGTGCAGCATTTCATCATCACTGGCGGAACCGGCCTGTTTACCAATGCCACCGGATCGTTCCTGGGAACGGGCCAGATCCACTTCGCGGGCGGGCCCCCGGCGGCCACACTGACCATCAGCGATGGCCTGATCAAGGTTGCGGCAGTCCCTGAGCCGGCGAGCTGGTCGCTGCTGCTGGGCGGTTTCGGCGCCATCGGCGCTGCAATGCGCCGCCGCCAAAGGACCGCTGTGCGCACGCGATCGTTACGCGCCGCCTTTGATAACGCCTGAGCGCCGTCGGCGGAAAATAGCTGCTATTGGGTCACTGGCCGACCGGCTGCTTTCGCCCGGGGAGCGGGCGGTCGATCAGGCAGTCACCGGCACGGGTAACGTGTGTTCCAATCCCTTCGAAACGCTTCGCGAACGCTCAGGCGGGGGCGTTCCGCCACCGGGACCGCGTGGAGCATCTCTAGAAACTTTTGCGGATCGGCGCGCCACTTACTCCCCTTGGGCGGGCAGGCGTTCGGTGCGTGAGCTTGAGCGAGCCAATCGACGAAGGATGCCTGTGCTTCTTGCTGCAGCAAATGCGTATCAGGAGAAAACGCCGCTAGCGGCCCACGTGCCTCCAGCCGTTGTTCTTTCTCAAGGAAGGTCGCGACTGTCATGGAATTTGGCGGGGCCGCGATTGCTGCGGATGCGACAAACGAGCCTGCGAGTGCAACGGCAATCCAAAGTGACCTCTTCAATCCTACAGCTCCTCAACGGCTCCCCCAGCATAGTTTGGCCTCTCAAGTCCGCAACGGGGCGGTAACGTCCTGACCGCCGCTGAGAAAGCGGCCAGGCGGCTTTCGCGTGGGCGGAAGGCGATAGCTGCCGTGTCCACAGCATGCTTCGGTTCCGATTGCGTCCCGGGTCGGTCGATGCGAAACCTCGCTCATGGGCACCGATGATCTCCGCCGTCTTCTTTGCAGAGGCCAAGTGCAGGCGGAGGGCATCATCGGCTTCGTCCCTGATCCGCTTCCAGTGCTCGACGGCTGATGCGGAGACACGCCGCCGATAGTGTCGATCGATGAGCAGTCTCCTTTGCATGAAGGATCAACGATGAGTTTTGGCGAATGCATCGCGCAGCTGATGTTGATCGGCTTTCCAGTTGCGATTCTCGCCTTGATCAACAGCGATAGCCGCTGATGTTCGCGGCCCATCTCGCGGCAGGGTTGGCGATCAAGGCGGGGCAGCGAAGAGTGCCCGCCTGGGCCGTGCTCACCGGAGCGTTTCTGCCCGATCTGCTGTGGATTGCCCTTGCCGGTGCCGGCATCGAGCCGACAAGCGATGCCGCCTACTTTGATGGCTGGTCCCATTCCGTCGCCTCGATCATGATCCAGGCGGTTCTCTTCGCGCTCTGCTTCCACCGCCTTGGCCGCCCGGTGATGCTCGCCATGGGCCTCGCGGTCTTCAGCCATCTTCCGCTCGACGCGCTCATTCACCCCAAGCCGCTTGAATTCTGGCCGCATTCGCCAATCCTCCTCGGGCAATCGACATGGGCGTGGGGACAGATACACTCCGCTCTCGGGAAGGCGCGATATTGGTGGATCCAGCTCGCCATCGTCATTCCGCTGCTCGGCTTCTATTGGTACAGGGCTGCCGGGCGAAAGTTGCCGCCGAATTTAGCTGCGGCCAGCTGCCTGCTGGTGCTCGGCCTGCACCTGGCGTTTTGATATCCGAACGCAGGACGACGTGGATGTTTCGGCGACCAGGGTCCGGACCTGATGTCCGCTACCGGTTGGAAATGGACATGTCTCCAGGCTGGCTATCGCCATGGCCTCCAACGAAAGAAGGGCCGCCCGGCCATCGTCGGGCGACCCTTCCAACATGGGTCAGCGGCCGGATGTTCGGCCCGGGAGACCCCTCGCATTCCTAACGATGGTTAGAAATGCGTCTCCCGAACGGACAGAACCGACCTCCCAGCTGAACCATGAGACATCGGTCACCTCCTTTCGCTAAGTTGAAGAGCAAGACGAATGTGATTCATTCGGGCCGCGCGAACAAGACTTGAAAACAAATATTTTCGCGTCAGGATGCTTTGCTTCGCGTCGGCTCCTTGCCGAACAGGATGCGCAGCTCGTCCTTGGCGCGCTCCAGCACTTTCCGCTGTTTCTCGTCCAGATCCTTGCCGGCGCGGTTGATGTAGAAGGTCAGCATCGACATCGCCGATTGAAAGGCCGTGCCCTTGCGCCGCTTGCTATGCTCGGCCGAACGTTTGAGCGACAAGGCGATCTCGTGCGGATCGTGCTTCGCGAACACGTCCTGCTCAAGGTCGAGCGCGTTCGAATGCGCGGTCACATTCTGCGACCAATGCCTGACCGCCACCGGGCTAATGCTTCTTGAAATATTGGATGTCGCGCTCGTGCCTCTGCGCGGCTTCCTTGCTGCCGAACGTGCCGAGATTCCGGCGTTTCCCCGCCGCCTCCTGCGCTACCTTAACGCGCGCTAAACGGAGTGCGCACAAGCGGGTTCCTGACCTCGATCTAGTTTCTGCAATCTTCGATCACGCGACTCGGCTCGGCCCAGGCGGGAATGTCGATTTCGGGGATATTGGGCCCGCTCACGGAGAAGCGCCCGCGGCTGAAGGCGATCTGGTCGAGCTGCGGATCGGTGGCGACGAAGCTCAATCGGCTACGTCCATCGGCGCCCGTCTGCGCGGGCCAATCGCGCTGGGCGTAGGAGGTGCGAATGGTGAGCGTGGTTACGCTTCCCGCAACCGAAAGCACGACCAGCCGGCGGGCGGGGTCGCATTGCATCGTCAGCAAGGGCGGCGCGCCGTCGAGGCCATAGTTCGCGACATGATCGGCATAATGCCAGGTGCCGGCCGAATAAGGCCGATCGCGCCAATCGGTCGGCAACACCGGCTTGGGCGGCACAACCAAAGGTGTGGGCGGCGGGGCCGCGACCTGCGGGACAGGGGCCGGGGCGGTGGTACAGGCCGCCGCCAGCAGCGGCAGCGCGACGATCAGCCGCCTCATACCGCGACGGGCGCCGCGATATGCGCCTGGGGTGCGTAGTCGCTGACCTCGATGTCTTCGATCCGGTAGTCGAAGATGCTCGGCGGCTTGCGCAGCAGCTTCAGGCGCGGTTCGCCCGCGGGCGCACGCGCCAATTGTTCTTCCACGAGATGTTCGTGATTCAGATAGACATGGACGTCGCCGCCGCTCCAGATCAGCTCGCCCGGCTCGAGATCGCATTGCTGCGCCAGCATCGCGATCAGCAGCGAAGCCGAGAAGATGTTGAAGGCGAAGCCGAGGCCGAGGTCGCACGAACGCTGCCACAGCATGCCCGACAGGCGGTTGCCCGAGACATGATATTGGTAGGTCATGTGGCAGG
>JAEKMC010000134.1 GCA_019508115.1 Sphingomonas sp. | reverse complement strand
GGCCTTTTGGGAGCATCTCCACCGCGCCTTTCCCAAGATGCATCGCTTCAGCCATGCGGCGGTAGTGGCCGACCAGAATTGGATCGCGGCGCTCGCCAATTTCGCAGGCATGTTCACCACAGCGCATGTGAAGACCTTCCCGCGCGATCAGGTGGCGGCGGCGCGGGCTTGGCTGGCGGGGACGTAGAGATCTCTGAAACGCAGATTTTCCCGTAGCGCCTTGATAAACAAAGTGCTTAAATCTCGCCTGGAGCTCAAAACAGGGGAGAGAATCGATGGCGACGCCGGCACTGGGCAATCGGCTTGCCGCCGAAGCTTTCGGGACATTCTGGCTGGTTTTCGGAGGATGCGGGTCGGCCGTTCTCGCCGCCGCGGTGCCGGGGCTCGGCATCGGCTTTGTGGGCGTCAGCCTCGCCTTCGGGCTGACAGTGCTGACGATGGCCTATTCGATCGGGCATATTTCGGGATGCCACCTCAACCCGGCGGTGACGGTCGGCCTGTGGGCGGGCGGGCGCTTCCCTGCGAGGGACATTCCCGGCTACGTCGCGGCGCAGCTTGTCGGCGCGATCGTGGCGGCGGCGCTGCTCGCGCTGATTGCCTCGGGCAAAGCGGGTTTCGACGTGGTGTCGTCCGGACTGGCCGCGAACGGCTATGGCGATCATTCGCCCGAACATTATTCGCTTCAGTCCGGCCTGATCATCGAATTCGTGCTGACGCTGGGTTTCCTCGTCGTGATCCTCGGTTCGACCGACAGCCGCGCCCCCGCCGGATTCGCGCCGATCGCGATTGGCCTGTCGCTGACGCTCATCCACCTGATCGCGATTCCGGTGACCAATACGTCGGTCAATCCCGCCCGTTCGACAGGGCCGGCCCTGTTCGTCGGCGGCTGGGCGCTGGCGCAGCTTTGGGCTTTCTGGGTGGCGCCGCTGGCGGGCGCGATCGGCGGCGGCGTGATCTACCGCCTCATGGCCGGCAACCCGCCCAAGCCGGACATCAGCGGCGAGCCGATCTGAGCCGTTGGCCATTTGAATAGAGCCTGATCCACGTTTTTGGTGGAGCGCAATGCGCTTCCATCAAAAGCGATCGGGCTCGAGGCGGGTCAGCGTACCGCGAACAGAAGGCGGATGAAGGTCGAGACCCCAAAGACGATAGCTGGAAGGCCGAAACAGACTGCGAGCGGTATCTGGAGCGCTGGCTGTGCGTCCGATCCGAGGAAACGCGGCGCCAGATAGAAGAAGCTGCCGGTCAGGATCGTGATCGCGGCCCATTGCGCCACGAACCCGCCGGCAAGGCGGCGGGTTGCTGCGGCTGCGCTGGGCGCTGCCACACTCTGTGAGGCGGCTTTCAACCTTTCCCATGTGCGCACGCTGATGGTCAGCTTGCGCATCGCCGGGCGGCCGAAATGGAGCCGTATCATGGGCATCAGGAAGCGCGTTACGGGCTCCGCCTCGACCTGGTCCCACGGCACCTGGAAAGGGCGCTGAAAGGGACCGAATATTCGCCACAGGCCGACCCGTAACCCGGATCGACATGCCGCGAGGGTGAGGACGCCCCTGAAGTTGACCCCACTCATCGTGCCGGACCGCCCGCCGAGCCTTAGAAGAGGCACGTCATCGTTGCTGGGGAATTGCTGCTGCAGCTGAAACCAGCCGGAAAACAGACCGAGAAACGAGGTGACCAGCACCCAAAGCAGCACAAAGAAAACGGGGAAGAGACCGATCAGCCAAGATGGAATCGGAACCTGTTCCGCTGTCACCGCACCGCGCCCTTGACGATCAGGCGCGGCAGTAGGGTGATCGCGCCGAGGATCGGCCATTTGCGCTGCCAGGGCTGGATCTCGACCTTCTGGCCCGAATGGCGGCTGATCTTCCAGGCGAGATAGTCGATGCCGCCGGCATAGGTCGCGCTCGCCTTGGCAAGGCGGAGGAGGGTGAGCGCCTTGCCTTCGCGGCGGCGGCGGGCCCAGCATTTCTTGCCTTGCGCGCGTTCGGCGGTCGACATGGGCCGGTCGAAGACGAGCCGGTCGTTGACGAGGTGGGTGGCGAGGCCGGCCGCTTCGAGCGCAGGGCCGGTAAAGGCGCGGTAGCGATCGGGATCGGCGTCGACCACCGATCCGGCGCGGCCGGCGCGCTCGGCGCGCAGCTCGGCGGCATAGGTCAGTGCGAACGCCTGCCGCCACAAGTCGAGCGGATCCACGCTGTCGGGCACGCAGGGACGCGCGGCATCGAGCAAGGTGGGCGCGGCCTGCGCGACCGTATCGATCGCGCGGTCGGCCGCGGCCTTGTCCGCGGTCCAGGCGAGGCGCGCGGGCTGGGCGAAGCGCGCCCAGACCGAGACGTTGCGCGTCCGGGGCGAGGCGAGCCGCGCGAAATCCGCCTCCGACAGGACCGCATATTTGGCGACCAGGCCGTCCTGTTCGAAGGGGAAGACGTTGGGCGGCAGCAGCCGATTGGCGCGCGCGAGCCAGGTCTTGCCGAAAGCCTGCGCGTAATCGGCGACGATCAGGTAGAAATCGAGCATCAACCCTTCGAGCTGCGCATCGCGCAGCGTCGAGCCATAATAGAGGACGGCGCGGGCACCGGGATATTTGGCCGCGATCGCGGCGGCCATGTCAGCCACCGCCGGCTGGACGGGCCGGGCCAGCTCTTCGGCGACGAGCGCGCGAAGAGCTGCATTCTTCTTGCCCGATGCGATCGGGTGTCCGCGCCGGGTCACGCCGCCAGGCGCAGGAAGGGCAGTGGATTGGTCGGGCGCAGGACGATCGACCGGCCCGAACGCGCCTGGAATATCTCGCCGTCGAGGATCACGCTCGACCGGTCGCCCTCGATCCGGATCTCATCGCCGCGGCGGATATGGACGCCGTTCATGATACCGCTGCCGAGTCTGCCGAGCAGCCCCGCGACCAAGGCGCGGATCAACGCGACCGGATTCTGGTCGATCGCCATCAATTGCAGCGCCCCGGTAGGCTGGTCCGCCGCGATCGAGGAGCCGATCAGCAATTTCTTGAGCGTGGTCACCATCAACAGCGAGAAGCTGCCCTGGATCGCGCCCTGGCGGATCAACGAGACCTTCACCGGCGCGGGCCGATCGGGCAGGAATTTGGCGCGGACGCCGAGGACGAGCGAGAGCAGCAGCGCGAAGGCGGTCAGCACGTGGCTCAGCCAGTTGGGCAAGCCGAGCGGATAGATTTTGTAGCGGCAATAGAGCATGACCTCGGTCAGGCCCGCGCCGCCCAGGAACATGCCGAGCACGGGCTTGAGCCCGTCGGCGACCCCGTCTTCCTCATGCGTGAGCGCGATCAGCTCGCGCGTGACGATATGATCGCTCAGGTCCGCCTCGTGCGCCAGTTGCAGTACGCGCTCCAGCGCCTCGATCGGGTCGCCCGCCGCGCCCAGATCGAGCGCGATCAGGTTGGTCTTGCCGTTGGGCAGCACCGCCACCGGCGGGGGCGGGCCGTCGAACTGACCGCCATGATAAAGCTCGGTCAGCGTCGCCTGGACGGTGCCGTCGCCGCCATTGATCACCAGGACGCGCGGCTTGACCCGGGCAATAGTGCGCAGCGCGGCATCGATCTGCTCGACCCGCTCGACCTCATAGTGAAATATTTCAGGATGATGTGCGCAGAAGCTGCGAACCCGTGGCAATAGCGACCGGTTGCCGGTCGAGCGCGGGTTGGAGAGAAGCGCGATCTGGATCATCGAGGTCCTTATTTGCCTGCGCCGATGGGCCCAAGGCTGGTGCCATGGACATAATTGAGGACCACCGGCACCGGTGTCAGCCCGGTGACATGCACCTGGACCTGCACCGGCGAAGGCTTACGCTTGAACATCGCGTCGAACAGCGAATAGCTGGGGTTGCCCGAGAAGCCGCCGCCGTCGCTGCCGATATCGACCGATCCATTGCCATTGGCATCGTGGCGCACCGAAACGGCATAAACGCCGGGGTGCGGCACCGGCACGCACACCTCGACCGGGCCGGAAGCAGGCGTGCGGATTTCGACCCGCTCCAGATAGGCGCCCTTGTCGAAATAGCGCGCCGGATCGCCATAGGCTTGGACGCGCACGGTGCCGGTGCGCGATTTCAGCCCCTCGACGCGGACCAGCATCGCCGGCTTGGCCCCGTCGCAATCGTCGGCATGCGGGCCGAGCACGGCCGCGCCCGCCGCTGAGAGCGGCGTGGCGGCGGCGATCAGGCCGACAATCAGGGACATCAATTTCGACATGACCTCGATACTCCTGGAAGCTATAGGGCCGGGCCGTGTTGACGCCCGGGCGATATTCGCCTCCATGCGATTGACAGATTGGTCGTGAATGCGGCCAGAACATGGTGACGGAGCGACGGCATTTTGAAATCGGCAGCGCTCGTTGATCGATACCTCGCTCGCCTGATCGCCGTGCCGCTGATTTCCAGCCTGGTGATCGCGGCGATGCTGCTGCTGCTCGAGAAGATGCTGCGGCTGTTCGACTTCGTCGCCCAGGAGGGCGGCCCGGTCAGCGTGGTGTGGCGCATGCTCGCCAACCTGATTCCCGAATATCTGTCGCTCGGCATCCCGATCGGGCTGATGCTGGGCATATTGCTCGCCTTCCGCCGGCTCGCGACCTCGTCGGAGCTGGACGTGCTGCTCGCCTGCGGCTTTTCCTATCGGCGGCTGCTACGCGTGCCTTATATGTATGCGATCGTCGCGGCGCTGGTGAATCTCGCCATCGTCGGCTTCCTCCAGCCTTATTCGCGTTACGCCTATGAGGGCCTGCGCTACGAATTGCGCACGGGCGTGCTCGGCGCGTCGATCAAGGTCGGCGAGTTCACCAAGCTCGGCAAGAACATGACGGTGCGGATCGAACGCAGCCAGGAAAGCGGGCGCCAGCTTTCGGGGATTTTCGTCAACGCGCAGGGGCAGGACGGCAAGACGCTCGCGGTCACCGCCGAAAAGGGGCGCTTCATGGCGACCGACGATCCCAATACGATCATCTTCCGGCTGCATAACGGCACGCTCGTCCACGACGCCCCGGGTTTTCCCGTGCCGCGTGTCCTGAGCTTCGAAAGCCATGACCTGCCGATCGATTTGCCCAAGGAGGAAGCCTTCCGTCAGCGCGGCGGGCGCGAGGAGCTGACGATTCCCGAATTGGTCAAATCAAGCGTGAACCCGGCCGAGCAGGATCGCGCCAAGAGCCAGGCGGAGTTCCATTTCCGCGTGACCGAGGTTGCGACGATCTTCCTGTTGCCGCTGCTGGCGGTGGCGCTCGCGGTGCCGCCCAAGCGATCGACCTCGGCGCTCGGCGTGTTCCTGTCGATCGTGATGATCGTCACCTATTACAAGATCAACGAATATGCCGAGGCGCTGGGCGGACGGGGCCATATCAGCCCGTTGCTGGCGCTGTGGACGCCGTTCCTTGTGTTCGCGATCCTGATCTGGTGGATGTACCGTACGCTCGTCCGGATTCCCGGCGGCCAGCCGATCGGCGCGCTCGAGCGGCAATTCGCCAAGCTGGGCGCGCTGGTGAAGACGCTGTTCGGCCGGTCCAAGGCGCGGGCCGCTCTGTCATGAAATTGAACCTGTCCTTCTTCGCGTCGCGCACCATCACCTGGTACATGGCGCGGCTGTTCGTGGTGCGAAGCTTCGCGGTACTGGCGGGGCTGGCGATCATCCTGATGGCGCTCGACCTGCTCGGTGAAACCGGCGACATCCTCGCGGTGCCGGGCAATGGCGACGCGCAATTATGGTATTATGTCTCGCTCCGGCTGCCGCAGATCGTCTCGCGCTTCCTGCCTTTCTCGGTTCTGCTCGGAACCTTGATCACGCTCGCGACGATGAACCAGAATAGCGAGATCATCTCGATGAAGGCGGCGGGCATTTCCGCGCACCAGATATTGGCGCCGCTGATCGTCGCGAGCTTCGGCATCGCGGCATTGTCCTTCTGGTTCAACGATCATGTCGTGGCGCGCGCGACCAACGTGCTGAGCGCCTGGCAGGATGTGGATTACGGTCCGATTCCGCAGTCGCATGGCGTTGTCGGCAACGTCTGGGTGCGTGCGGGCGAGGATCTGATCCATGCCGCGCAGGTGACGGGGAAGGGCCCCACCACCGTGCTGCACCAGGTGACCTATTATGATCGGACGGGCGACCGGCTGACCGCAGTGGTGAGCGGTGCCCGCGCCGTCCCCGCGAGTGGCGGCTGGCGGATGGACAATGTCCGCATCTTCGATGTCAGTGCGGGCAAAGTGACCGGCCGGCCGGCCATCAGCTTCGCGCAGGGCGTGGCCGCGGACCGCTTCACCCTGGCCGAGGTCAGGCCCGACGGCATGTCGTTCAAGGCGCTGTCGCGCGCGATCGGCGATCTGCGCGCGGCGGGGCGGCCGACCGTCGCGCTCGACACGGTGCTGTGGCATAAGATTTCAGGCGCGCTGTCGGCGGTGCTGATGCCCTTGCTGGCCTCCGTCGCGGGCTTCGGCCTGGCACGTTCGGGTGCCTTGTTCATCCGCGCCGTGATCGGCATGGCGCTGGGCTTCACCTATTTCGTCGCCGACAATTTCGCGCTCGCGATGGGCAATATCGGCGCCTATCCGCCCTTGCTCGCCGCCTGGGCGCCATTCCTGCTCTTCCTGCTGATCGGCGAAGCGGTCCTGATCAGGACCGAGGAATAAAGGATGAAGCTGAATCTCGGCTGCGGGTTCGACAAGCGCGACGGATGGCTGAACGTCGATAATTTCCCCGAATGCCAGCCCGACCAGTCGCTGGATGTCGAGCAAACGCCATGGGATCTGCCCACCGATGGCTTCGAGCTCGTGCTGATGAAGCATGTTCTGGAGCATGTCGGCGCCACGTTCGATGGCTTCGCGGCGGTGATGCGGGAACTCTACCGCGTTACGCGGCCGGATGGCATCGTCGAGATCCATGTTCCGCATTTCCGTCACGACACTTATTGGTCGGACCCGACCCATGTGCGCGCGTTTACGCCGCTCACCTTCCAGATGATGTCCAAGCGCCAGAACCGCGAATGGATGGCGGCGCGGGCCAATTACACGATGCTGGCTTTCGTGATGGACGTCGATTTCGAGTTGGAAAGCGCCAGCCAGACCTATGATTACTACTGGTGGAAGAAGGTCGAGGACGGCGTGATGACGCGTGACGAGCTTCGCCACGAAGCTGACAAATCCTGGAACGTGGTTCGCGAGTTGCAGATTCGCCTGCGCGCCGTGAAGTGAAGCGCGTCAATTCGGTGGTCATCGCGGATCGCGACGAAGCCCATCGTGGCCAGTCGTACTGCCTGATCAAAGACTGAGCTCACCCGTCTTCCAAAAACCCCGCCGCCTCTCTATATGATGGAGGACGGCATCCCGCCGCCAAAGGAGAATGCGCTATACCACCGCCCATGATGCCGCGCCGCCCGCTGGGTGCGCCGCCAATGCCGCTGAACGGCCCCCGTTACAACGAGTTCATCCAGAGCCAGAAGGTCCGGGTGATCGATGAGAACGGTGAAAATCTGGGCGTGATGTATACGCGCGAAGCGATGGCACAGGCGCAAGAGATTGGCCTCGACCTGGTCGAGGTCTCGCCTAACGCCGATCCGCCGGTCGCCAAGTTCCTCGATGTCGGCAAATATAAATACGAGGCCCAGAAAAAGGCCAATATCGCCCGCAAGAGCCAGAAGACGCAGGAGATCAAGGAGATCAAGATGCGTCCGAACATCGATGACCACGATTACGACACCAAGATGAAGAAGGTGTTCGAGTTCATCGAGGAAGGCGACAAGGTGAAGGTCACATTGCGCTTTCGCGGCCGCGAAATGGCGCATGGCCAGCTCGGCATGCTGGTGCTTCAGCGCGTCCAGGCGGACACGCTGGAAGTCGCCAAGGTCGAGCAGCATCCGCGCATGGAAGGCCGTCAGATGCTGATGGTGCTCGCGCCGAAATAAGCGCGGTTGCTTGCGAGTTAGGGAAGGGCGGGGCTGCGGCTCCGCCCTTTTCGTTTGGGGCGTGGCCTGATCGTGCTTCCGGGCCTGGATTGCCGCGCCGCTTTCGCGGCTCGCAATGGCGGGATGATCTTTCCCAGGCCAATGCTTGCCAGATCGCGCCCCTTTCCCCATATGGCCGCCCGGGAGTCGGGCGGACGGCGTCGTCGCCAACCTGGTCAGATCCGGAAGGAAGCAGCCACAACGATTTCTCGTCGGGTCGTTCCGGCTCCCACCCTTCGCCGTTCGCAGGCGATCTCAAAAAAAATTGCAGGCCATGTCACACGGTGACGCGCTGTCTCGTCATGTCTCCGTAACGCAAAGGAGACTGACTGATGAAACCCCGCCTCAATACTTGGACTGCCGCCCCGCAACAGATGCAAGCGTTCGTCGACTTCAGCAACGCGATGGCGAAGGACGGCGTCGAGCCATCGCTCGCCGAGCTGGTCAAGATCCGGGCTTCGCAGATCAACCACTGCGCCTTCTGCCTGCACATGCACACGCGTGAGGCGCTGGCGCAAGGCGAGAGCGAGGTGCGGCTGACGATGCTTGCCGCCTGGGAGGAATCGCCGCTTTATACTGACCGCGAACGCGCAGCGCTCGCCTGGACCGAGGCGCTCACGCTTCTGCCCGAGACGAATGCGCCCGATCATGTTTATGCTGAGCTCCAGGCGCATTTCACGCCGGAGGAGCAGGTGAAGCTTACGATGCTGATCGGGATCATCAACGCCTGGAACCGCTTCGGCGCGGGCTTTCGCGGCGTTCATCCTGTGCATGCCGCGCCGGCGGAAAAAGTCGCCGCATGAGCCACGACCCGGACTCCCTGGACGCAGCGGCACGCTTCGATCCACTGCGTCCGCGGCTGATCCGGGTCGCCTATCGCATGCTCGGATCGATGGCGGATGCGGAGGACGTCGTGCAGGACGCCTTCCTGCGCTGGCTCGCCACCGACCGGGCTGCGGTGAAGGAACCCGAGGCGTTCCTGCGCCGCATCGTCACGCGCCTGTGCCTCGACCAGCTCAAGTCAGCGCGCGTGCGGCGCGAGCAATATGTCGGCGAATGGTTGCCCGATCCGGTGGTCGAGGCCGAGCCGGTCGACGACGTGACCCTGCCGCTGATGCTGGCGCTCGATCGGCTGTCGCCGCTCGAACGCGCGGCTTTCCTGCTTCACGACGTGTTCGGCCTCGAATTTGACGAGGTGGCGCGCTCGATCGACCGCGATCCCGCCGCCGCCCGCCAGCTGGCAGCGCGGGCGCGGACCAATATCCGCTCCGAACGGCCGCGCTTCCCGGTCGACAAGGAGCATGGGCTGGAGATCGCCTCCGCCTTTTTCAATGCGTCGCGCGGCGGAGACCTTTCGGGGTTGCAGGCCCTGCTTGCGCAGGATGTCTCATTTTATTCGGACGGCGGCGGCAAGCGTCCGGCCGGCTATCTGCCGATCCACGGAATTGACGATATGATGAAGCTGCACACGTCGCTGCTGCGCTTCATCGGCAACGGCCAGTCACAGCTGGTGAGCTACGGCTTCATCAACGGGCTGCCGGGCTTCGTCACGCGCGAGAAAGACGGCATCCTTCAGACGACCGCGCTGCTGATCGAGGAGGGGCAGGTTCGCGCCATCTATGTGATGCGCAATCCCGACAAATTGGGCCATCTGGGCGAGGGCATGGTGCACTGACGCCTTTTGTTCCTGGCCGTTCGCGGGCTAGGGTGGCGCATGCCCGAATCCCTCGATCTTGGCGAACCGCCCCAACTCAAGCCGGCCGGCGCCGCCTATCGCGTCCTGGCCCGCAAATATCGCCCGCAGCGTTTCTCCGAGCTGATCGGTCAGGACGCGATGGTCCAGACCTTGGGCAATGCGATTCGTCGTGACCGGCTGGCGCACGCCTTCCTGCTCACGGGCGTGCGCGGGGTCGGCAAGACCTCGACCGCGCGGCTGATCGCCAAGGCGCTGAACTGCATCGGCCTGGACGGGCAGGGCGGCCCGACGATCGATCCGTGCGGCATGTGCGAGCCCTGCGTCGCGATTGCGGAAGGGCGCCATATCGACGTGGTCGAGATGGATGCCGCCAGCCATACCGGCATCGACGATATCCGCGAGATCATCGAGGCGGTGCGCTATTCGGCGGTCTCGGCACGCTACAAGGTCTATATCATCGACGAAGTCCACATGCTGTCGAAGGCGGCCTTCAACGGGCTGCTCAAGACACTTGAGGAGCCGCCGGGCCATGTGAAATTCCTGTTTGCCACCACGGAAGTGAACAAGGTACCGGTGACGGTGCTGTCGCGCTGCCAGCGCTTCGACCTGAAGCGCATTCCTGCCGACCTGCTCGCCGCGCATTTCGCGCATGTGACCGAGGCGGAGAAGGTCGAGGCGGAGCCCGAGGCGCTCGCCTTAGTTGCGCGCGCGGCGGAAGGATCGGTGCGCGACGGCCTCTCGATCCTCGACCAGGCGATCGCGCATGCGGATCTGGAAGGCGGCGGGGTCAAGGCGGCGCAGGTGCGCGAGATGCTCGGCCTGTCCGACCGCGGCGCGATCCGGCGGCTGTTCGCGGCGATCCTGGCGTCGGACGTGCCGGGCGTGCTGCAGGCGGTCGAGCAACAGGATGCGCTCGGGGTCGAGCCGTCCGCCTTGCTGCGCGGCCTGCTCGAGGTCGTGCATGGAGTGACGCGCGCCAAGGCAGGAGGCGCGGAGGATCCCGCGCTCAGCCATGAGGAGCGCGAGGCCTTCGCCGATTGGGCGAGCCGGATGGGCTACGCGACGCTGCATCGGCTGTGGCAATTGCTGCTCAAGGGCCATGGCGAGGTTCTGGCGGCGCCGCATCCGCGCGAGGCGGCGGAGATGGCGCTGCTCCGCGTGGTCCATGCGAGCCAGTTGCCCGATCCGGGTGAGCTCGCGCGCAAGCTGATGTCGGGAGAGACGGTCGCGGCGGCCCCCGGTGCGGCGGCCACAGCGCCGGCGCCGGCGGCCCCCTCCGCTGAGCCACCCTTGCTGGCTTTCCCGGAGACGTTCGAGGCCTTGGTCGCTCGCATCGACAAGGCCTCGCCGCTGCTTGGCCAGCAGCTGCACGATTTCGTCGGGCTGGTGCGTTATGCGCCGCCGCAACTCGCGCTGCGGCCGATCAAGCCTCTGCCGGGGGAATTTGCGCGCCAACTGGCCGCTATACTGAAGACGCTGACCAACAGCGCATGGGAGGTCGAACTCAGCGACGCGCCGTCCGAGCCCAGCCTGCTCCAGCAGGAGCAGGCGGCGGCGCAGGCGGCGCGTGAGGAGATCCTCAATGCGCCGATGGTGGCGCAGGTGCGTTCGGTCTTCCCGGACGCTGAATTGATTGAAGAGACACGGAGTTTGTCGTGATGGACATGAACGAATTGATGAAAGCGGCGCAGGAAGCCGCGCAGAATATCCAGAGCCAGATGGCGGATGCGCAGGCGAGCCTCGACAAGATCGAGATTGAGGGTGCGGCCGGCGGCGGGCTGGTCAAGATCAGGGCGACCGCCAAGGGCCGGATCCTGGGCGTCGAGATTGACGAGAG
>JAEKMC010000133.1 GCA_019508115.1 Sphingomonas sp. | reverse complement strand
CTGAAGGTGGTCCATGCCGGCGGGGAGGACATCGAAATCATCCACAATCTGACCCAGAAGACGCCGCACCCTTTATTCGACACGCAGATCGCGGCGATGGCCTTGGGCATGGGCGAGCAGGTCGGCTATTCCAACCTGGTCGAGAGCATGACTGGCGTGAAGCTCGACAAGGGCGCGCGCTTCACCGACTGGAGCCGCCGTCCGCTCGACAAGCGCCAGATCGATTATGCGATCGGCGACGTCACCTACCTCGTCCAGATCTTCCCGCGCATGCTCGAGAAGTTGCGCAAGACCGGCCGCGGCGCCTGGCTGGACGATGAGATGGAGCGGATCGCCGATCCCGCCAATTACGTGAACGACCCCGATCTCGCCTGGCAGCGGATCAAGGTACCGAGCCGCAAGGCGGAGGTATTGGGCCGGCTGAAGGCGGTTGCCGCGTTCCGCGAGCGCGAGGCGCGCCGCAAGAATCTGCCGCGCGGCCGTCTGGTCAAGGACGAGACGCTGGCCGATCTCGCGGTCCATCCGCCACGCAACCAGGCCGATCTCGCCAAGGTGCGCGGGCTCGCCGCAAGCTGGGCGAACAACGACATCGGGGCACGCCTGATGGGTGCGCTCGAAGGCGCAACCGCGCTCACCGAATCCGAAATGCCCCCGCGCGATGATCGCCGACCGGGATTGGGCAAGGAGGGGGCTTTGGTCGCGGACCTGCTCAAATTGCTGCTCAAGATTCGCTCGCGTGATGCCGATGTGGCTCCGCGCCTGATCGCGCGCGGCGACGAGATCGACGCCATGGCCGCGGGCCAGCGCGAGGGGCTGCAGATGCTGCAGGGCTGGCGCTACGACGTGTTCGGCAAGGACGCACTCGATCTGTGCGAGGGCCGCACCGCGTTCAGCGTCGTCAACGGCAAGATGGTGATGAGCGAGATCAGCTGATGCGCTCTCTCGCCTGGCTGGTGCTGGGCCTGGCCTCCACCGCAGGCGCGGCTTCGCCGCCGCAGCGGACGGTGGCCTTGTTCAGCGAGTGGCAGGACGCTCCGCCTTTCTCCGCCGATGCCATGGCCGCACGGCAGAAAGAGGTCGATGCCAAGGACGAGGGCGCGGCCGCCGATCTGGCGCTCAACAACTGGAAGACTTGCGTGATCGAGTCGCTCACGCGCTGGGCGCCGCTGCACCAGGGGCCCGGCACGCTGATCGACGGCGCTTATGGGCGGTGCGCCGATATCGAGCGCGACTATCGCGGACATCTGATGCGCATCATGCAGGACGGGCGGCAGGTGGTCGACGTGTCGATGGCGCGCAGCATGACCAAGATGTTGGAAGACGCCTGGCGTCCGCGCCTGACTGCGATGGTGCTGGACATGGATATGGTGCGCTTGCAGGCCGCCGTCCCGGTATCACCGGCGCAGCCCGCGCCATCGCCCGCAAAACCCTGAAATGCTCGTTGGAGCTCAGGCCGTCCTGACCGCGATCTTTAGCTGGAGCGCATCGGCGAGCATCTTGTGACGCCGCTCGACCGCCTCACCGTAGAGCGCGGAATCCTCGCCGCGTAGGGTCAGCAATATCGCCCCGTTCTGGAAGGACAGGCTGCTCGATTCGAGCGGTTCGGGCACGCCGCCCGACAGGCGCTGGCCCAGCCGCATCGCATAGCCCCACCGCATCGCGCGCGCGGCGAGATCATAGCCAATCAGCTGATTGACGATCGGACATACGCCCTCGCCGCCGAAATGGGTGAAAAGCGCCTGACCGAGCATCGCGCGGCCCGCGGCGTCGATCGCGACCCAATTGCCATGCAGCGCGACGTCGAGGCCGCGTTCGGCACGGAATTCCGGATGCGCGCGCCAGCCCACGTCGGCGAGCAGGCAGGCGGCGTGGCGCAGACGCGCCATCTGATGGGGTTCGTCGGCGAACAAGGGCGCGATCCAGCGGTCGAGCAGATCGCCATGCTCGGGGAAGCGGCCTTGACGCGAGCCCTCCTCGCGCGCCGCCTCGACCAGCGGATCGAGCGCCTGGATCGATTCGGGCAGGCTCGAATGGAGCAATCCCTCGCGCAGCCCATAAGCCGATACGATCAGCGCCGACGGATTGAGGCAGCGCGACAGCGAAGCGAGCAGCATCGCCGCATCGCCGAGCGAGGCGACACGCGACGAGGAGATGCCGCCAACGGCCTTGATCCGCTTGGGATCGAGTTGGCCGAGCGCGCGAACCAGGCGCTGCCCTTCCGACGGCGCCATTACATATTGGTGGACGATCGGCAGCGGATAATCGGTCAGCGTCTGGTGCAACCGCGCGAGCGCGCGCCACGAACCGCCGACCATATAGAAAGGCTTGTCCCCGGCCTTGTCCTTCCATCCGGCCTTGACGAGCGCCTTGGCGAGCGCGCGGTCGAGCGCGCGGGCCGAACCCAGTTTCATCTGCGCGAGGCGCAACACGCCGAACGGGATCGAAATGCCCTGCCCTACCTGACCATCGGCGACGCGCACCAGTTCGAGGCTGCCGCCACCGAGATCGCCGACGATGCCGTCCGCGTCGGGAATTGCCGCGAGCACGCCATGGCCGGCGAGCGACGCTTCGGCGGTGCCGGGCAGCAGTTCCACAGGCAGGCCGATTTCGGCCAAGCGCATTATGAAATCGGCCCCGTTGCTGGCGTCGCGGACAGCCGCGGTCGCGACCGTGCGCAATTTCACTACGCCCATATCTTCGGCCAGGCGGCGAAAACGCCCCAGCGCCCCAAGCGCGCGATCGACCGCTTGCGCATCGAGCAGCCCGGTCTTGCCCAAGCCCTTGCCGAGCCCTGCCATGATCTTTTCGTTGAACAGGATCGACGGGATGCGCCCCTCGCCCTCGTAGATGACGAGGCGAATCGAGTTGGACCCGATGTCGATAATTCCTACCGGCTGGCCAACCAGCTGCGCGTCGTGCCTGAGGAGGTTTGTCGCGCGCATCCGGGAAGCATGTTTAGCCGGGAACTCGCCTGCCGCCAATGGTGCGCGGAGCAGACGGTTAACGATGCGCGATGCCATGGGCCAAGCTCAGCCTATCGGCCGAAATGGATCAAGCGCGCGGCGGACGATGCGTGCGCCCACCGGGACGGGTCGGGCGCGGCTGGAAGCGCGGAGCCGGACGCGGTCCACCACGTCCGCCGCCGCCCTGCGGCGGCGCCTCGGACGGTTCGATCCGCACGTCGCCATCTTCCTCGTTCGCCGTCCGCTTGAGCGCCGCCTGGAAACGGCCGGCGGCGGCACGCGGTATCTGGAAACGGGTCTCGTCGGTCCCGATCCGGATCGCGCCGACATCCTGCTTGGTGATGTGGCCGCGACGGCAGAGCAAAGGCAGCAGCCAGCGCGGATCGGCATTGTTGCGCCGGCCGATATTGATGCTGAACCAGACGATATCCTCGAAGCCGGCACGCGGTCCGTCAGGGCGAACAGGCCGCTGGGCCCCGCCTTCGAGCAGTTCCTCGGCGGCGGGCAGCTTCGCGCGGTGCGCACGCACCAGCATCGCGGCGATTTCGAGCGGATCGCGCTCGGCGAGCAAGTCGGCGCCGAGCGCCATATCCTCTTCGTCGAGCTCAACCGGCTCACTCAATGTCGTGAGCAGCCGCTTGCGGTCGGCGGCGGCGATCACCGCCTGCGTAGGCAGGTCGATCCATTCGGCCTGGATCTTGGCATCGCGCAGCAGGCCCTCGACCCGGCGGCGACGCATGAAGGGCACGATCAGGGCGGCGACGCCCTTCTTGCCCGCGCGGCCGGTGCGGCCTGAACGGTGCTGCAATGCCTCGGCATCGCGCGGCAGCTCGACATGGACGACCAACGACAGCGACGGGAGATCGATGCCGCGCGCGGCGACGTCGGTCGCGACGCAGACGCGGGCGCGGCGATCGCGCAGCGCCTGCAGCGCATGGTTACGCTCGTTCTGGCTATGCTCGCCCGACAAGGCGACCGCCGCGAAACCGCGTTCGACCAGGCTGGCATGGAGGCGGCGCACCGCCTCGCGCGTCGCGCAGAACAGGATCGCCGTATCCGGCTCATGCAGGCGGAGCAGGTTCACCGCCGCATTTTCGATATCGGAGGGCGCGACCGCGAGCGCCTGATAGGTGATGTCGCCATGGCCACGCTCGGCGCCGACCGTGGAGATGGTGAACGCATCACGTTGATAACGCCGCGCAAGCGCGACGATCGGCTTCGGCATCGTCGCCGAGAAGAGCAAGGTGCGCCGGCCTTGCGGGGTGGCGTCGAGGATTTCCTCGAGCTCGTCGCGGAAGCCCATGTCGAGCATCTCGTCGGCTTCGTCGAGAATGACCGCCTTGAGGCCGGACAGATCGAGTGCCCCGCGTTCGAGATGATCGCGCAGGCGGCCGGGCGTGCCGACCACGATGTGTGTGCCGTAAGAAAGCTGCCGGCGCTCACGCGACGGGTCCATGCCCCCCACGCAGGTCGATACCCGCGCGCCGGCCTTGGCGTAGAGCCATTGCAGCTCTTTCGCGACCTGGAGCGCAAGCTCGCGGGTCGGTGCGATCACCAGCGCGCGCGGCAGGCCGGGCTGCGACAGGCGATCACCATCGAACAATTGCGGCGCGATCGCCATGCCGAAGGCGACGGTCTTGCCGGAGCCGGTCTGCGCGGAAACGATCAGGTCGCGTCCATCGGCTTCAGTTTCGAGCACGGCGGCCTGGACGGCGGTGGGCGTGGCATAGCCGCGCTCGGTCAACGCCTCGGAGAGGGGCGCGGGTAATCTACTAAAAGGCATGGCGCCTAAATGGTCGTTTGCCCTCCGACCGCAAGGAAAAAGAGGGTTAGGGGTGCTGGTAGAGGCCTATTTCAGTCGCGTTCTCAATAATTCCACGTCGCTCCCAGCGAAAGCTGGGGTCCATCTCCCGAGGGTCATTCCCCTCGAGAGGCGCGGGAGATGGATGCCAGCTTGCGCTGGCAAGACGGTAATTTCTGCCGCTTAGCCCCGCTTGAACGTGAGTCGCGGCACCGATCCCGAACCCTTGAGCGCCTGGCCGCGGCCCGAAAGCGACGGGTTGGTCATGAAGTAGCGGTGCAGATTGAACGGCCGCTTGCCCGGGGCGATCCGTTCGTAGCTGCCGTCGGGATGGAGGCGCCAGCTCTGCTCATCGTCGATCAGGTTGGCGACCATCACCTGATCGAGCACCTGCGCGTGCACGGTCGGATTCTCGATCGGCAACAGATATTCGACACGCCGGTCGAAATTGCGCGGCATCCAGTCGGCGGACGAAATGAAGATCTTGGCGCCGGGATTGGGGAGTTCCTCGCCATTGCCGAACGCCATGATGCGGCTGTGCTCGAGGAAACGGCCGATGACCGATTTGACGCGAATATGCTCGCTCAACCCCGGCACGCCGGGTCGCAGGCAGCAAATGCCACGCACGACGAGGTCGATTTCGACGCCCGCGGCGCTGGCGCGATAGAGTTTCTCGATGATCGCCGGATCGACCAGGCTGTTCATCTTGGCCCAGATCGCCGCCGGCCGTCCGGCACGAGCATGGTCGATCTCGGCGTCGATCATCTCGCCCAATTTGTCGCGCAAGCCCAGCGGCGAGAGCGACAGCAATTCCAACCCCGCCGGCTCGACATAGCCGGTGATGTAATTGAACAATTGCGCGGCATCGCGGCCCGCGCGCGGATCGGCGGTGAAGAAGCTCAAGTCGGTGTAGATGCGCGCGGTGATCGGGTGGTAATTTCCCGTCCCGAAATGGCAGTAGGAGCGGAAGGCATCGCCTTCGCGCCGCACCACCATCGACACCTTCGCATGCGTCTTCCAGTCGATGAAGCCGTACACCACCTGGACGCCGGCGCGTTCGAGCTCGGCCGCCCAATTGATATTCTGCTCTTCATCGAACCGCGCCTTGAGCTCGATCACGGCAGTGACCGACTTGCCCGCATCGGCCGCGTCGATCAGCGCGCGGATCACGGCGGATTGCTTGCCCGCGCGATAGAGCGTCTGCTTGATCGCGACCACGTCGGGATCGGCGGCCGCCTGCTTGAGGAAGGCCAGCACGACATCGAACGTTTCGTACGGGTGATGGACGACGATATCCTTGGAGCGGATCGCCGCGAAACAATCGCCGCCATGTTCGCGGATCCGCTCCGGGAAACGCGCGGTGAACGGCGGGAATTTGAGATCGGGCCGGTCCTCGTCGACCAGTTCCGCCAGATCGCCGACCGCGAGGAATTCGGAGGTGTCGACGATGACGTCCTCAGTGCCGCCAATCTCTTCCTTGACCAAACGTGCCAGCGCCTTGGGCATGTTGGGGGTCGGCTCAAGCCGAATGATGCGGCCCTTGCGGCGGCGCTTGATCGCGGACTGGAAGTAACGGACGAGATCCTCGGCCTCCTCCTCGATCTCGATATCGCTGTCGCGAATGACGCGGAAGGCGGTGTCGCCCAGCATCTGATATCCCGGAAACAGCACGCCGGTAAAACGGCGGATCAGCGTCTCGATCGAAACATAACGCGCGCGGCTGCCCGGCAGGCGGACGAAGCGCTTGAGCGTCACGGGGAGCATGACCAGCTCCTGCGTCGGCTCGCCGTCGGACAGGCGCTTCAGATCGAACAACAAGGTAAACCCCTTGTTCGGAATGAAGGGGAAAGGATGCGCCGGATCGAGCGCCTGCGTGCTGGTTGGTGACCAGCCGGTCCGCCTCGACGTTGATCGCTGCGAGCTGTTGTGTCGGGGTTAGCCCATCGGTCGAGCGTTCCTCGACTCCGAGCGCCTGATGCGCCTTGAGGCCGGCAACGCGGACCATGAAGAATTCGTCGAGATTGTTGCCCGAAATGGAAAGGAAACGCAGCCGTTCCAGCAAGGGGTGCGCGGGATTGCACGCCTCGTCCAGCACGCGTTCGTTGAAGGCAATCCAGGAGAGCTCACGATTGAAATAGCGCTCGCTGGGCGCGATCCGCTCATCCGAGCCTTCGACAAGCTCGTCGTCATTCTGTGGTGCGGGTGCGCTCGCCTGGTCCATGTGCAAGGCTTACGCCTCGATTTGTGACTCCTCAATGACTCCCGCAGCTTATTGATCGGACTCTTCGGGATCCGTCCGATCGAGACCCAGCGCCTTGCGCGCGAGCGGCACGGTCAGCCGCTGTCGCTGCGCATAAGCCAGCTCGTCGAGCGCATCGATCGCGCGGTGCACGCCAAAATAGGACCGTTCGATGCGCGGCACGAGATAGCGAACCAGTTCGGGCGGGGCCGCCAGCCCGCGGGCATGGCAGAGCTTCTCGATCAACTGGCCGACCAGCGCGTCATCAGGCTCCTCGATCCGTACCACCGGCGTCGCCGCAAGGCGCGAGCGCAGATCGGGCAGCTTCACGCTCCAGCCGGGCGGTGGTGCATCGACGATCAGGATCAGCGGCTTGCGATTGGATTGCGCCCGGTTCCAGGCGTGGAAGATCGCTTCTTCGTCGGCAAGCTCCGCATTGTCGATCAGCTCGCCGCCCGTCTTGGCGGTAAAGATGCGGCCGAGCAGCGA
Source organism: Sphingomonas sp. (assembly GCA_019508115.1). Classification (GTDB taxonomy): domain Bacteria; phylum Pseudomonadota; class Alphaproteobacteria; order Sphingomonadales; family Sphingomonadaceae; genus Sphingomonas_I. The sequence continues at coordinate 10,741 of JAEKMC010000133.1, read as the reverse complement.
GCGGCCCGACTTGCGCGGCCCGGTCAGCATGGTCGCCATCACCGGCCACAAGGACCAATGTTCGAAATGCCGGATCAGCGGCCGATTGGCGTCCGAGACGAGATAATCCTGTTCACTGTCGCCCGCCGGCCAATCAAGCGGCAGCGCGATCTGGCTCATTTTGGCCGCGTCAGGCGGAGGCCCCCGCCCGTATCCAGGACATTATAGCCCGCGCTCGCGAGCGCGGTGCGGAAGGTCTGCGGGTCGCCGTCAAAGCCGACGCGCAATACCGACACGCCGCCGAGCGCGACGCTGTTGGTGGCGACCGCCTTGACGCCCGCAATGCCGCGCAGGCTCGCCATCGCCTGCACCAAAGCGGGATCGTCGGGCGTGTCGACCTGGACCAGGAAAGTGGAAGCCGCGCCGGGCACGGCGATTCCGCCGGTATCGCTTTCGACCGCGGCCTCTTCGGGCAGCTCCGGCACGACCGGCGCGGGCGCCTCGAGCGAGCGATCGGTGCGCAACCGCCCGTCGCGCAGCGCCGCGGCATACGCCTCGTCGATCCGCCGCACGCCCTCGTCGAGCATCTGCGGGAGCTTGTCGCTGTCGCTTGCGGTCAGGTCGAAGCGCGCGATCACCTCGCCATCGGGCCCGTGCAGCGCCGAAAAATGGGCGAGCACGGGGCCGCCCGGATATTGGCGCACGAGCTGCACGATCGGCACGACCACGTCCGACGCGCCATATTGATTGAGCAGGTTGCGCCACAAACCGCGGCCGGGGCGGCCGGCCTGCGCAACATTGAGGATCAGCGGATCGAGACCATTACCCACCGGCCGCACATAATCGATCGGCGAACCGCCCGAGCGGAAGCGCGCCCAGGCCTTCTGCCATTCGGTGCGATGCTCGAAGCTTTGCGGTGCGCCGCCCGACCACATGACGGGAATCACCAGCATCGGGACCGACCGTACGCCCGTCTCGGCCTGGCCGAGCGCCTGCGCCGCGCGACTCCGGTCGAACAGCACTCCCAGATGCGCGATATAGCGGTGCGCGCCGATCTGCTCGTCTTCGACCTCGATCCCCGCGACCATCGAATCGAGCGCGCCGTCGGCGAGATTGGGTGCGTCGGCCTCGGGCTGATTATTCACCTTGGCCCACAGCATTTTCCACGCGCGCCGCTGTGCGAGCCGCCAGCCGAAGGTGCGCGCCTGGTCCGCGGTCTTGGCCGAGACGTCGACCGCGACATTGCCCACCTCATAATTGGCCGAGCTGTCGATCGGCGGCACGCCACGATCATTGCCCTCGATCTGGGCATATGCGAATCCCGCCAGGCCAAGCGCGGCCAGCGATGCGACGATAAGGGAATTGCGGCGAACGGGGGTCACGGTTGCGCCTTGTGGCGAAAGCCCCGTGGATTTCCAAGCAGGATATGGATAGGCGCTGCACATGACTGGGGAATCCTACAGCTACGCCAAGGCTGGCGTGTCGATCGCGGCGGGCAATGCGCTGGTGAATGCGATCAAGCCATTGGTGCGCGCCACCAGGCGTCCGGGCGCGGATGCGGAGATTGGCGGCTTCGGCGGCTTCTTCGATCTGAAGGCGGCGGGCTATGACGATCCTTTGCTGGTCGCGGCCAATGACGGGGTCGGCACCAAGCTCAAGCTCGCGATCGATAGCGGCCGGCACGACACGGTTGGGATCGATCTGGTCGCAATGTGCGTCAACGACCTGATCGTGCAGGGCGCCGAGCCGCTTTTCTTCCTCGATTATTTCGCGACGGGGAAACTGGACACGGGCATTGCCGAGCAAGTGATCGCAGGCATCGCCAAGGGCTGCCAGATCGCGGGCTGCGCGCTGATCGGGGGCGAGACCGCGGAGATGCCAGGCATGTATGCCGACGGCGATTACGACCTCGCCGGCTTCTCGGTCGGCGCGGTCGAGCGCGCGCAGGCGCTGACCGGGACCAAGGTCGCGGCGGGGGATGTCCTGCTCGGACTTGCCTCTTCGGGCGTCCATTCGAACGGCTATTCGCTCGTGCGGCGGCTGGCGGCGGACAAGGGCTGGAGGCTCGATCGGCCGGCTTTGTTCGACCAGGACCGGCTGCTGATCGATGCATTGATGGAACCGACGCGTATCTACGTGAAGGCGCTTTTGCCGCTGGTCCGCGCCAACAAGGTGAGTGCATTGGCGCACATCACCGGCGGCGGCCTGCTCGAGAATATCCCGCGCGTGCTGCCCGAGGGCCTGCATGCCATGGTCGATGCCGATGGCTGGGAACAGCCGCGGCTGATGGCCTTCCTCCAGGCGCAAGGCGCGATCGAGCCCGGCGAAATGGCGCGCACCTTCAATTGCGGCGTGGGCATGGTCGCGGCGGTGAGGACAGCGGATGTTACCGAGGTTACTGCGGCATTGGAAGCAGCCGGCGAGACGGTGTTCCGCGTGGGCGTCATTGCGGAGGGCCAGCGCGGGTGCACCGTGAAGGGATCGCAAGGCACGTGGAGCGCCAAAGTTGATTGGTCGGCGACGCATGAGGGGTGAGGCGCACCAATATTTCCGTCACCCCAGCCAAAGCTGGGGTCTCAGGCGGCCTTTGCGACACGTTCATCCCATTGCTTCCCGAGACCCCAGCTTTCGCTGGGGTGACGAATTGTTTTCATGAGCGCCCGCGCACGCGTCGGCATCCTGATTTCTGGGCGCGGCTCGAATATGGCTTCGTTGGTCGCGGCCTCAAAACAGCCGGACTGCCCTTATGAGGTGGTGCTGGTCGCCTCCAATGTGACCGATGCGCCCGGCCTCGATTTCGCGAAGGCCCAAGGCATTCCGACCTGGGCGCACAGCCATATCGGCATGAAGCGCGCCGAATTCGACGCACTGGTCGATGCGGCATTGCGCGAGGCACAGGTCGAATATGTCGCGCTTGCCGGCTATATGCGGCTGCTGTCGCCCGGCTTCGTCCAGAAATGGTCGGGGCGAATGATCAACATTCACCCTTCCCTCCTTCCCGCTTATAAGGGCCTCGACACGCACCGACGGGCGCTCGATGCGGGCGAGACGAAGCATGGGTGCAGCGTGCATATCGTGACCGAGGATCTGGACGACGGCGAGATCGTCGCGCAGGCGGAGGTGCCGGTGCTGCCGGGCGACGATCCCGACAGCCTCGCCGCGCGCGTGCTGGTGGAGGAACATAAGCTCTATCCAGCGGCGCTCGCCAAATTGGTGCGGGGGAAATGAGCCCCGACCCGGAGGCCGATCTCGAGCGGCTGCGGATGATCGCAATGGCGCTGCCCCACGCCGCCGAGAAAGTCTCGCACGGCCAACCGGCCTTCTTCATCGAAAAGGGCAAGATCTTCGCATGGTTCTGGCACGACCATCACCATGATGGCCGCACTGCGATCATGGTCAAGACCTCCGGCATCGAAGAGCAGGAGATGCTCATCGAAATGGACCCCGATCTCTATTACCGCCCGGCCTATATCGGCCCGTATGGCTGGGTCGCGATCCGTACCGATCAGCCGCATTCAGACTGGGATCATATTGCCGACCGCATCGCGTTGAGTTGGGACTATGTGGCGCCGCCGAAGCTGAAGGGGAAAGGCTGATGTCCGAGACACCGCAGGAACGCGCCGAAGCCGCGCGCGTCCGCCGCCGCTGGATCAATCTGGGCGAACTCGTCGCGGTACTCGCGCTGATCATCTCGGCGCTCACGCTGTGGAACAGCTATCGCGAGCGCACCAGCACCGAAGCCGAACATGCGCAGGCAAGCGCGCAATCCGCCATGAAAGCGGCGATCCTGATCCTCAAGGCCACACCCGATAAGGAGGGCCGCACGCTCAGCCTTGCGCCGCGCTCGGAGGACCAGGCGATCCAGAGCCAGAAGGTCTCCTTCCCCAGCAAGCTTGGCCTGTCGCCCGCCGAGACGAGCAGCGACGCACGCATCGACCGCAACTGGTTCGCGAGTGCGCTCGTCAGCGCGCGAAAGGAGGCGGGCGCGCCCGAAGTCCTCGGCGACGCACGCATGCCGGTGATGATCGAGACGCATTTTCTGGTCGACGGTGCGGAGCATGTCGATCGCGCGGTCTATGAGGTGGGCTATGCCACCAGCCACGGCTTCCTGAGCGGGACCGACGTCCACTTGCGCGGACTGTCGCGCACGGGTCCGGTGAAGAACGAAGACGCGGGCCAGAAGCAGATCGATGCGATCTGGGCGACGCGGATGGCCGCGAAAAAGTAGGCCCGTTTCCTATACTGTTCCCCGGCGAAAGCCGGGATCCAGATCGGCCGGTTAAGACTGGACCCCGGCTTTCGCCGGGGAACAATCATCGTTTCAGCCGACAATCTCTTCCGGCTTGAAGAAATAGGCGATCTCGATCGCTGCATTCTCGTCGCTGTCCGAACCGTGGACCGAATTGGCCTCGATCGACTCAGCCAATTCCTTACGGATCGTGCCGGCATCGGCATTGGCAGGATTGGTCGCGCCCATGATGTCGCGGTTGCGCTTCACGGCGTCCTCGCCTTCGAGCACCTGGACCACGACCGGGCCGGAGATCATGAAGCTGACGAGGTCGTTGAAGAAGGGCCGCTCACTATGGACGGCATAGAAGCCCTCGGCCTGCTCCTTGGTCATCTGGATGCGCTTGGACGCGATGACGCGCAGGCCAGCCTCCTCCAGCATCTTAGTGACCGCGCCGGTCAGGTTGCGGCGCGTCGCGTCGGGCTTGATGATCGAGAAGGTGCGGGTGATCGCCATGGGAATCCCATGCTCCATTTTGCAGGGTGTGGAAGTTGGGCGGGCGTCTAGCCGGGGGATTGCTGCCTTGCAACCCGGCTAGCCCCTTCTCGCCGTCCGGAGTGACGACCTTCTTACTTCTCCAGCACGTCCTTCACAAATTGATCGAGCAGGCGCACGCCATAGCTGGTCGCACCCTTGTCCCAGAAGGTGCCGGGCTTCGAGGCCCAGACCATGCCGGCAATATCGAGATGCGCCCATTTCACGCCTTCGTCGACGAAGCGCGCAATGAATTGGGCGGCGGTGATCGAGCCGGCTTCGCGCGGGCCGATATTCTTCATGTCGGCGATCGGCGAGTCGATCATCTTGTCATAGGCTTCGCCCATCGGCATCCGCCAGAGCTTCTCGCCGACGGTCTTGCCCGCTGCCACGATCTGGTCGGCAAGCGTGTCGTCGTTGGCGAAGATGCCGCCATGCTCATGCCCGAGGCTGACGATCATCGCACCCGTGAGCGTGGCGAGATCGATGATCGTCTTGGGATGATAAGCCTGCTGGACCCACCAGATCGCGTCGCACAGCACCAGGCGGCCCTCGGCGTCGGTGTTCAGCACCTCGATCGTCTGGCCGGATGCGCTGGTGACGACATCGCCTGGGCGCTGGGCGTTACCGTCGGGCATATTCTCGACGAGGCCGCACACGCCGATGACGTGCGCCTTGGCCTTGCGCAGGGCGAGCGCCTTCATCGCGCCCGCGACCGCGCCGGCGCCGCCCATGTCCCACTTCATATCCTCCATGCCCGGTCCGGGCTTGAGGCTGATGCCGCCCGTGTCGAAGGTGACGCCCTTGCCCACGAACGCGACCGGATCGGCCTTGCCGCTGGTGCCGTCCCACTTCAGACAGAGCAGGCGCGGCGGACGGGCCGAGCCCTGCGAGACGCCGAGCAATGCGCCCATGCCAAGCTTGCGCATCGCGGGCTCGTCCAGCACCTCGATCTCGATGCCGAGCTGCTTCAGCTCCTGGCAGCGTTCGACGAAGCTTTCGGGATAGAGGATGTTGGCGGGCTCGGTGACGAGCACGCGCGTGAAGGCCGCGCCCTCCGCGACCGCCTTCAACGGCGCGAACGCCTCCTCCGCCGCGGCGAGCGCGTCGCCGACCACGATCTCGACTCCGGCCAGGCTCGGCTTCTGTTTCTCGGGCAATTTGGTGCGGTAGATATCGTAGCGCCAGCTGCGCAGCATTGCCGCCTGTGCCAGTTTGGCCGCGAACGCGGCGCGCTGATCCCGTTCGACACCCGTCACGTCCACCACCAGGCTGGTTTCCGTCGTCAGCAGCTTGGCGACCAGTGCGCTGCCGGCTTTCTCGGCGGCGAGATCGGCGCCGGTGCCGATCAGCAGGATATGGCGAACATTGCCGTCGATCGCGGCATGCAGGTCGACGATGCTGCCCGCTTCGCCTTTAAATTTGGCCGCGGCGGCCTTGGCGACATCGGCAATGGCGGCTGGGACATGGGCATCGACCGCCTCATCCTTGGCGACGGGAAGTGCGAGCGGGCGCGCGTCGGCGGGACGATCAGCGCTGAATGTGATGGTGAGCAAGGAACACGCCTTTCGAGCTGGGTTGCCCGCCTATTAGGGTCCGGGCCGATAACCGGCAATGGCCGCGACGGGGCGCCTCTTTCGACGATTGCGGCGACGGACGAGCCGGGATAGGGCCGGCCCCATGCAGCGGCGTACAAGCTGGAAAAGGGCAGGCGCCGCGATGGCGTCGCTGGTGGCGATTGCCGTGACCGGCGCCGCGGCCGTGCAGGCGCAAAGCCTGCAGGACCGGCCAAGCCAGCCCCCCGCACCCACCACGGCCTCGGAAACCGCGCCCGAGGACGAAGTCACTTTCTCCGCTGCGCAGCTCGATTATGACGACAATGCCGACGTGGTCACCGCCACCGGCGACGTGCGCATGTTCCGCAATGGCGCGCGGCTGCGGGCGAACAAGGTCACATGGAACCGCCAATCGGGCGAGGTGCGCGCGAGCGGCAATGTCGCGGTCGTCAATGCCAACGGCGACAAGGCCTATGGCGACGACATCACGCTTACCGACGAGCTGCATGACGGCGTGGCCGACAATATGCTGCTGGTTCTGGCCAATGGCGGCCGGCTCGCCGCCTTGCACGGCGAGCGCAAGGGCGAGATCACCACGCTCAGCCACGCCGCATACACGCCGTGCCGGGTCGAGACGGATTCGGGCTGTCCCAAGCGGCCGTCGTGGCAGATCACCGCGGTCCAGGTCGTCGTCAACGAAGGCACGCACCGCATCAGCTACAAGGATGCCCGTCTGACCGTTTTCGGCGCGACGATCCTGGCGCTGCCGGCTTTCTCGCATCCCGACGGATCGGATACGGGCAATTCGGGCCTGCTCTTGCCCAATTTCCAGATCAACAAATCGAACGGGGTCGAGATCGACCTGCCTTATTATCTGCAGATCGGGCGCAACCGCGATCTGACGATCACGCCGCATTTCTACACGGCGGTGCTGCCGGGGCTGGAAGCGCAATATCGCGCGTTGACGGGCAATGGCGCCTATCAGGTGAGCGGAATGGTCACGTACAGCTCGCGCCTGCCCGCGACGACTGACCAGACGGCCGCACCGGCACAGGGCAATGACAGTATCCGCGGTTATCTCGACGCCAATGGTTCCTGGCAGCTCGACCCGGTTTGGACGATTCACGGCGCGATCCGGCTGACCACCGACCGCACCTTTATGAAGCGTTATTATATCTCGAACGACGATCGGCTGCGTTCGACGGTCAAGGCCGAGCGGATCGATCCGGACTCCTACCTCTCGATCGCGGGATGGTTCGTGCAGGATCTGCGCCCCGGCTATGTCGAGGGCCAGCAACCGATTGCCCTGCCGGCAATCGATTATCGCCGCCGCTTCGCTGACCCATGGCTGGGCGGGGTGTTCACCGCGCAGGTCAACAGTCTGGCGCTGACGCGGACCGACGGGCAGGACACGCAGCGCGCCTTCGCCGGCCTGCGCTGGGATTTGCGGACGCTGACGGGATTCGGCCAGGAGGTGATCTTCACCGCTTATGGCCGTGCCGATCTCTACCACACCAACAATAGCGCGGCGACCAAGACGGATCTATATCGCGGTGTCGATGGCTGGCATGGCCGGGGCATCGCCGCGCTGGCGGCCGACATGCGCTGGCCGTTCGTCGGCGAATTGTTCGGCGGCGTCCAGCAGATCGTGCCCCGCGTCCAATTGGTGGCCGAACCCAAGATCAAGAATATCGATTTTCCCGACGAGGATAGCCGCGCGGTCGACCTCGAGGATTCCAACCTGTTCGCGCTCAACCGCTTCTCCGGTTACGACCGATGGGAGGATTCGAGCCGGGTCACCTATGGCGCCGAATGGAATTATAATCGCCCCAGGCTCGATGTGCGCGCGATCATCGGCCAATCCTACCGGCTGAGCAGCGAGCCCACCATTCTTCCGCCCGGGACAGGCCTGTCCGACCGTTTCTCGGACTATGTGGGGCGGGTGAGCGTGCGCTATGGCAGCTTCATCGAGATTACGGAGCGCTTCCGGCTCGACAAGGATAATCTCGCAGTACGCCGCAACGAGGTCGACGCGACCGTCGGCAGCCGCAATACCTATGCCGAGATCGGCTATCTGAAGCTGCACCGCCAGATCGACACCGCGATCGAGGATCTGCGCGACATGTCCGAAATCCGGCTTGGCGCGCGCGTCCAGATTGCGCGCTATTGGTCGATCTTCGGCTCGACCGTGGTCGACCTGACCACCCACAAGGAAGATCCGCTGTCGCTATCGAATGGCTACCAGCCCGTGCGCCACCGGCTCGGCCTGCTCTATGAGAATGAGTGCATGTCGTTGGGGGTTACCTGGCGCAAGGATTATGACGAGAGCGGTGACGCCCGGCGCGGCAGCACCTTCAGCTTGCGACTCGCCTTGAAGAATTTAGGCCGCTAAGCGTGGGTTCAGCCATATTGGGCCAGTCTGGGCCCTTAGCGACAAGTGACGGAGCGGGCGTGACGGGACGGATGATGAGGCGTGCGGGCTGTATTCTCGCCGCCATGGTGCTGACGGTGGTGCCGAATGTTGCGATCGCGCAGGCGGATCAGTCCGACCAGGCGGGCTCCAACCCGCTTAACCTGCCGAACGATGTTCATCTGCTTGCGCCGCGCGATCCGTCGATCCGCAAGGCGACAGCAATCGTCAACGGCACGATCATCACCGATACCGACGTGGATCAACGACTGGCCCTCGTTTTGGCCTCCAGCAACGGCCGCATCGCCCCGGAAGAGAAAGAGCGGCTGCGCGCGCAGGTCCTGTCCAACCTGATCGACGAAACGCTGGAGATCCAGGAGGCCGCCGCCAACAAGATCACGATCTCAAAAGACCAGGTCGATCAGAGCTTTGCGCGCGCGGGGAGCCAGTTCAAGAAGACGCCGGCCGAATTTGCCAAGATGATCCGCGGACTGGGTTCGAACGAAGCCTCGCTCAAGCGCCAGATCGAAGGCGAAATGGCGTGGCGGCGCCTGCTCAGCCGCGAAGTCGAACCTTTCGTCAGTGTCAGCGACGAAGAGGTCAAGCAGGTCATCGCACGGATGCAGGCGGCAAAGGGCGCGCCTGAATATCATGTGTCCGAAATCTACCTCTCGGCAACGCCGACCACCCAGCAGCAGGTCGAGGCCAATGCCCAGCGCATCCTGGAGCAGATCCGCCAGGGCGCCTCCTTCGCGGCTTATGCCCGCCAATATTCCGAGGCATCGACCGCGGCGGTCGGCGGTGATCTCGGTTGGGTGCGCGCCGAGCAATTGCCCGATCCGCTGGCGAATGCGGTCAAGGAGATGGGCCCGGGCCAAGTCGGCGGTCCTATTCCGATCGGCAGCGGCTATTCGATCGTCGCGTTGGTCGACAAGCGCCAGGTGCTGACCAGCGACCCGCGTGACGCGGTGGTGCAGCTCAAGCAGCTCACGATCACCTTCCCCGCGAACGTCGACAAGGCCCAGGCGCAGCCCAAGGTCACCGCCTTCACCGAGGATCTGAAGACGCTCAAGGGCTGCGGCCAGGTCGCCGATTTCGCCAAGAAGTGGGGCGCCGAGGTGGTCGACAGCGACCAGATCAAGATCCGCGATCTTCCGCCACAGCTGCAGACCATCCTGGTCGACATGCGCGTCGGCGAGGCGACCCCGCCATTCGGCGGATCCGAAGGCGGCGTGCACAGCCTGGTGGTGTGCGGCCGCGACGATCCCGCCGACAAGACCGTGCCGTCGTTCGACGAGGTCTCCTCGCAAATGGCGGACGAGCGCGTAAACCTGCGCGCGCGGCGCTACCTGGCAGACATAAGGCGCGATGCCGTCATCGAATATCGCTGACGGGCTGCCCCCGCTCGCGGTGGCGCTCGGCGATCCCGCCGGCGTCGGCCCCGAAATCGCCGCCAAGGCGTGGGAGAGAAGACGGCAGGAGGGGCTCCATCCCTTCTTCGTCGTCGGCGACGTGCGCTCGATCGAAGCAGTGTGGGCCGGGCCGGTCGCGCGGATTTCGAGCCCCGACGACGCGGCCGGGATATTCGGCGAGGCCTTGCCGCTGATCCAGCTCGAGGATGCGGGCGAGATCATTCCCGGCGCGCCCAATATCGCCGGCGCGCGCTGCTCGCTGGACTCGCTCGAGCTTGCGGTCGGGCTCGCGCGGTCGGGCGCGGCGTGCGGGCTGGTGACCGGTCCAGTCTCCAAGGCGCAGCTCTACGGCATCGGCTTCTCGCATCCCGGCCAGACCGAATTCGTCGCCGAACGCTGCGGCATCGCGCGCGAGAATGTCGTGATGATGCTCGCCGGCCCCACTTTGCGCACCGTCCCGATCACGACCCACGTTCCACTGAAGGACGTCTCCGGCCTGATCTCGGTCGAGATCATCATGTCGCGCGCGCGCACCACCGAACGCGGCCTTTCGCGGGATTTCGGGATCGCCCGTCCGCGGCTCGCAATGGCGGGATTCAATCCCCATGCCGGCGAAAGCGGT
>JAEKMC010000132.1 GCA_019508115.1 Sphingomonas sp. | reverse complement strand
CATATGGCGGTACTGAAGGGCCTCGCCGATCGCGCCGAACGCAAGGAGACGGTCGAGGCTCTGCTCCATCAGGTCAATCTATGGAGCGTGCGCAAGAAGGCGCTGGCCGGCTTCTCGGGCGGCATGCGCCAGCGTTTCGGTATCGCCCAGGCACTGATCGGCAATCCCCGGCTGCTCATCGTCGACGAGCCCACCGCCGGGCTCGATCCGGAAGAACGCAACCGCTTCCTCAACCTGCTCGCCGGAATCGGCGACACTACTGTCGTCATCCTCTCCACGCAGATCGTCGACAATGTCGCGGATCTTTGCCCGCGCATGGCGGTGCTGTCGGAAGGCCGCATCCTGCTCGAGGGCGCGCCAAAGGATCTAGCCGCTGAACTGCGCGGGCATGCCCACCTGGGGTCTGCTCGATGCGAAGGCCGTGTTCGCGCTACGGCCGGTCGCGGTTCATGGCGGAGTGCAGCAGATCAAGTTTTGTCACCGCCGCCAGGCCGGGCTTCGCGGGTACCGATTGCTATGATGTCGTGATCGACCGCAACTCCGACGATAATGTCATCGCGATCACAGGGTGATCCGCCCGGTGTTTCGCAAGCGAAGGGTGAACGAGGATGCAGCGCTGGATCATTTCGGGCGTGGTCGGGGCCGGCGCGGAGGCGCTGCTTATGTTCCTCATCTTACGACATGAGCCCGTGGTGAGAGCCGGCCAGGACGGCACGTTCGCGAACGACTGCTGCGGCACCATCAAGCTCGGGGATGGCAAGATGCTGCTCAATGATCAGCAAACCGTCCGCTACACCGTGGCGAGGGATGCGGTCGGGCCCTATATCCTGCCGCGTACCTATGTCGGCGTCGTCCCCTATCAGGGCTTCGACGTGGACGGGACTCGCTCGATACTCAAGCTACGGTTCGACAAGCTCCCTGCGCCGACCAGGATTGAGCTCTACGCTGGCGCGACGGCCTACCGCTTCACCAGGCGGGCGTCTCACTGACCTCAGGAATGGCCCCAACCCTAGCCACTCCTTGCAATAGCCCCTACATCGCACCCGAATCCCATGGCACGCCCCCGTCCCCCCGAATTCGACAAGAAGAAGGTCGTCGCCGAGAACCGGCGCGCGCGGTTCGAATATTTCCTCGAGGAATTTTTCGAGGCGGGGATCGCGCTGACGGGGACCGAGGTGAAATCGCTGCGCTTTGGCGAGGGATCGATCGCGGAAGCCTATGCCGATGTGAAGGATGGCCAGGCGAGCCTGATCAACGCCAATATCCCCGAATTCAGCCACGGCAACCGCTTCAATCACGAGCCCAAGCGCGCACGCAAATTGCTGCTGCACGAGCGCGAGATCGAGAAGATCCACAAGGGGCTGAGCCGCGAAGGGATGACGCTGATCCCGATGTCGGTCTATTTCAACAGCCGGGGCAGGGCGAAGGTCGAACTCGCGCTCGCCAAGGGCAAGAAGCTCCACGACAAGCGGGAGACGATGAAGGATCGCGATTGGAAGCGCGACCAACAGAGGCTGATGCGCGATCGGGGGTGAGCACGGGCGGGCTTCCGCCTAAATCCTCCCCTGGAAGGGGAGGTGGCAGCCCGCAGGGCTGACGGAGAGGTGTCGCAGCGGTTGAAGGAGGCGGTTTCGACCGGGAAACACCCCTCAACCAGCGTTCGAGGCGCTAACCCGTTGCCATACGCAGATTTCGCAGGATCCCTCCGCAATGTCATCCAAATCCCTTCTGCTGCTCGCCGGCAGCCTGTTCGCTTTTTCCTCCGCCACCGCCGCGCCGCCGGCGAACAAGCCGACCGGGGCCGCAGTCGGCCCGGTCGCGGGCCAGCAGGCGGCGCTGGCCGCAGACAAGCCGCAGCTCGGCACATTCGGGTTCGACGAGGCGGGGATGGACAAGACGGTCGCGCCGGGCGACGATTTCTATGGCTTCGCGAACGGCACCTGGGCCAAGAGCACCGTGATCCCGCCGGACAAATCCAGCTTTGGGTCGTTCGAGGTGCTGGCGGATCTGTCGCGCCAGCGCACGCGCGGCATATTGGAGGATGCCAAGGCCGATCCTGCTTCGAAGATCGGCGCGGCCTATGCGACCTATCTCGATACCGCGACGATCGAATCCAAGGGCCTGACGCCGATCCAACCGTGGCTCGACAAGATCAAGGGGCTGAAGTCCAAGGCCGATTATGCCGCGCTCGCGGCGGAAGCGGATCGCGCCGGGATCAGCGGCGTGTTCGGCGATGGCGTCGGCCAGGATGACAAGAATCCCGACGTCTATGCGTTGAGCCTGGCGCAAGGCGGGCTGGGCCTGCCGGACCGCGATTATTATCTCTCGACCGATGCCAAGCTCGCCGAGACCAAGGCGGCCTATCAGGCGCATATCGCCAAGATGCTGACGCTCGCGGGCGAGCCCGACGCGGCCGCGCGCGCGAAGGCGATCGTCGATTTCGAGACCGAGATCGCCAAGGTCAGCTGGACGCGGATCGACAGCCGCGATGCGACCAAGACCTATAACAAGATGACGGTCGCGGCGATGGCCAAGTCCGCCCCCGGGTTCGACTTCATCACCTATTTCAAGGACATCAACACGCCGGTCGACAGCGTGATCGTCGCGCAGCCGAGCGCGGTCGCGAGCATTGCCAAGCTGGTCGCCACCGCACCGCTGTCGGTGCTGAAGGATCAGTTGCTGGTCCGCTCGCTCGACACTTATGCGGGCGTGCTGCCGCGCACGTTCGACCAGGAGCATTTTGCTTTCTTCGGCACGATCTTGTCGGGCGTTCCGCAGCAGCAGGACCGCTGGAAACGCGGCGTGGATTTCGTGAGCGACGCGCTCGCCGACGACGTCAGCAAAATCTATGTCGCCAAATATTTCCCGCCCGAGACCAAGGCGGCGGCCGACCAGCTGGTGCATAACATCATCGCGGCGATGGATGCCCGGATCGACAAATTGACGTGGATGGCGCCCGAAACCAAGATCAAGGCACATGCCAAGCTCGCCGCCTTCACGCCGAAGATCGGCTATCCGAGCCAGTGGAAGGAATATTCCTCGCTGCAGATCGCGTCGGGCGACGCGTTCGGCAATGCGTGGCGCACGCACCAGTGGCAGAGCGATTACGACGCCCACAAGCTGGGCAAGCCGATCTATCGCTGGGAATGGGGCATGACCCCGATGACCATCAATGCTTATGCCAATTTCGGCATGGTCGAGATCGTGTTCCCGGCGGCGATATTGCAGCCGCCTTTCTTCGATCCGCATGCCGATCCGGCGGTCAATTATGGCGGCATCGGCACGGTGATCGGGCACGAGCTCAGCCATCATTTCGACGACCAGGGCGCGAAATATGACAGCCATGGGCGGCTGACCGACTGGTGGACGACCAAGGACGTCGCGAATTTCACCGCGATGACGGGCAAGCTGGTCGCGCAATATGACGCGTACGAGCCGCTGCCGGGCATGCATCTGAAAGGTGCGCTGACGCTCGGCGAGAATATGGCCGATCTGGCGGGCCTGACCGTCTCGCACGATGCTTATCTGATGGCGCTCGGCGGCAAGCCGGCCCCGGTGATCGACGGCTATACCGGCGATCAGCGTTTCTATCTCGGCTATGCGCAGGTCTGGCGGCGCAATTATCGCGAAGCCAATCTGCGCCAGCGCCTGCTGACCGATCCGCATTCGCCCTCGATCCAGCGCGTGTGGATGATCCGCAATCTCCAGCCCTGGTATGACGCCTATAAGATCGGGCCCGAATCGAAGATGTATCTGCCGCCGGATCAGCGCGTCCTGGTCTGGTAGGCCCGGGACGGGAGGAGAGAAAAGATCGCGACCAAGGCGCAATTGCTGCCCTCCCTGCCGCCCGCGAAAAGCGGGCGTGGGGGGCTATTGTCGGTCGCGATCCTCCTTCTCGCCGGCGCGACGATCCTGCTGCTCTGGTCGCGGATCGCGCCGGGATATTTCCTGATCGGGCTGGCGGCATTGCTGCTGGCGGGTGCGATTCTTGCCGGCATCTGGCTGCTGCGCACGCACGCGCAATCGGTCGAAAGTCCGCGCGACTGGACCTTGCTCCATGCCGCGCTCGCGGACGGCGCCGATGCGACGATCGTCACCGATCGCAACGGCGAGCTCGCCTGCGTCAGCCCCTCTTTCGTGGCGATGTTCGGCGGGCCGGTTTCGCCCGAGCATTTGCCGCTTCCGCCGGCCGATCTCGCCCGCCTCGCCGCCGCGGCGCGCATGGCGATGCGCGACGGGCAGGCCGAGGTCGACGGGCTCCAATTCGAGGATGGCGCGGCGCACGCGATGCTGCGGCGCGCGGGGCGGCGCGAAGACCATCTCGTCTGGCGCTTCCGCCGCATCGGTCCGCAGAACGAATATGCGCTGGTGCGCGATTTGCTGGACGGCGTCGGCGGAAAGAGGCTGGGCGCGGCGGGCGTGATGCTGGCCTTGGTCGATCCCGACGGCACGATCGTCGCCGCGAACGAGGTCTTCACCTACCGCGCGCTGGGCGACGCCGTCGCCGATCCGGTGGGCGTCAACATGGCGAGCCTGCTCGAGACCGGCGATGATGGCGGCGTGCGGATCGCGCGCGATCCCGAGGAGGCGCCGCCGCTACGGATCGTGCCGGTCGCGCTGGAGGACGACCCAGCCGAAGGAGCCAGCGTGTTCCTGATGTTCGACGAGGATCCCGACGCGATGACCGCCGCCGCCGCGCGCGGCGCCGCCACCGTCCATCTCCACGAATTGCTGGCGATGCTGCCGCTGGGCTTGGCCCTGGTCGAGCGCGACGGGCGTTTCCTGTTCCTCAACGACGCTTTCCGCCGCGCGGCGGGGCTCGGCCCCGACGACCATGCGGTCTATCCGAGCGACCTCGTCGCCGACGAGGACAAGGCGATCGTGTCGGATTCGGTGCGCCGCTTCGCCGCCGGCCGCGCGCTGCCGGGCGACCTTGCGATCCGGCTGAAATTCCGGCCCGACGAGCCGGTCGCGCTGACGATCGCCAACGCCAAGGGGTTGGGCGATGCGGCGGTGCTGCTCAGCCTCAAGGACAATAGCGAGGAATCGAAGCTCAAGCGCCAGGTGGCGCAGGCGACCAAGATGCAGGCAGTCGGCCAGCTCGCGGGGGGCGTGGCGCACGATTTCAACAATATCCTGACCGCGATCATCGGCCATTGCGACCTGATGATGATGCGCCACACGCCCGGCGACATCGATTATGACGATATCCAGCAGATCAAGCATAACAGCAACCGCGCGGCGTCGCTGACGCGGCAATTGCTCGCTTTCTCGCGCCAGCAGACGCTGCGGCCGCAGATATTGCAGCTGCCCGACATCATCTCCGAAATCTCGAACCTGCTGCGCCGCCTGCTCGGCGAGACGGTCAAGCTCGAGGTCAAGCATGGCCGCAATCTCGGCCTGGTCCGCGCCGACCCGGGCCAGCTCGAGCAGGTGATCGTCAACCTTGCGGTCAATGCGCGCGACGCGATGCCCGAGGGCGGCACGCTCACGGTCGAGACATTCCGGGTGACCGCAAGCGAGGTGCGACGGATGCGCAGCGAGATATTGCCGGTCGCGGATTATACCGCGATGCGCGTGTCGGACACGGGCACGGGCATCCCGCCCGACATCATCGCCAAGGTGTTCGAACCCTTCTTCACCACCAAGGAGGTGGGCAAGGGGACGGGCCTCGGCCTTTCCACCGTCTACGGCATCGTCAAGCAGACCGACGGCTTCATCTTCGCGGATTCGGAGGTGGGGAAGGGGACGAGCTTCGTCATCTATCTGCCCGTCCACCATGCCGCGGAAGAGCCCGAGCCCGCGGTGCCGGTGCGGGTCGAGCCCGCGGGCGAGACCTGGGGCACGGGTACGATCCTTCTGGTCGAGGACGAGGCGATGGTACGTGCGGTCGCCGAGCGTGCGCTGACCCGGCAGGGTTACCATGTGCTCACCGCCAACAATGGCGAGGAGGCGCTCGAATTGCTGGAGGAGGGCCTGGAGATCGATCTGCTCATCTCCGACGTGGTCATGCCGCAGATGGACGGTCCGACCCTGGTTCGCGCCGCGCGCGAAAAATTTCCCGATCTCAAGATCCTGTTCATGTCGGGCTATGCCGAGGAGCAATTGCGCAAATCGATCGACATCGACCGCGTTTCCTTCCTGCCCAAGCCCTTCTCGGTCCAGCAGCTCGGCCACGCCGCGCGCGACGCACTGCTGCCACCGCTTGATCGGCCCGGACCTTGAAGAGAGCCCTGATTCACGCTTTCGGCGGAGGCACGGAGCGCTCCCGCCGAAAACGATCAGGCCCAGAGGATTTGCCTTTGCGGCGGGGGCTTAGCGTTATATTGCCACCGGAATGACCGCGCCCTTGTCCGTCCTCGTGATCGAAGACGAACCCCTTATCGCGATGATGATCGAGGATTTCATCGATCTGCTCGGCCACGATCTGGCGGGCAATTGCGATAGCGTCGCCGATGCGCTGGTTCGGGTCGAGCAAGGCGGGTTCGATGTCGCGATTCTCGATATCAACCTGCGCGACGGCGCCTGCTGGCCGGTCGCGGACGCGCTCAAGGCCAAGGGCGTGGGTTTCGTCATCGCGAGTGGCGGGCATGTCGATCCGCCGCCGCCCGCGCATGCGCACGCACTCCAACTCGCCAAACCGTTCACGCTGGATGGGGTGCAGCAGGCATTGGAGACCGTCGCGGTCAGCTGATTGCCGCCGAGCGCATCCAGGTGCTGCGGGCGCGGGACTGGAGATTCAGCCTTACCTCCCGCGGACGCGCGGCTCATGAGGGTTGCGGCGCATGAAAGTTCCCCTCTTGTTCTCTTGGAACATTCCGTGTACGAGGCTGTCACAAGCGTTGAAGATGTGACGGACTTCCTCTAGCGACGGGGCTTAGGACATGGCGGCTTCTCTGAAGGTGATCGACGGCGATATGGCAAGCACGAGCGAACGACAGAAGGCGCTCGACGCCGCATTGGCGCAGATCGACCGCGCTTTCGGCAAGGGCAGCGCGATGAAGCTCGGCAGCCGCGAGAAGATCGAGATCGAGGCGATCTCGACCGGCAGCCTCGGGCTCGACATCGCGCTCGGCATCGGGGGCCTGCCGCGCGGCCGTATCGTCGAGATTTACGGGCCGGAATCGTCGGGCAAGACCACGCTCGCGCTCCATGCCATTGCCGAGGCGCAAAAGGCAGGCGGCACCGCCGCCTTCATCGACGCCGAGCATGCGCTTGATCCGGCTTATGCCAAGAAATTGGGCGTCGATATCGACAACCTGATCGTCAGCCAGCCCGACACGGGCGAACAGGCGCTCGAAATCACCGATACGCTCGTCCGCTCGAATGCGATCGACGTGCTCGTGATCGACTCGGTCGCGGCGTTGGTTCCACGGGCGGAAATCGAGGGCGAGATGGGCGACAGCCATGTCGGCCTGCAGGCGCGGCTGATGAGTCAGGCGCTGCGCAAGATCACCGGCTCGATCAGCCGTTCGCGCACGCTCGTGATCTTCATCAACCAGATCCGCATGAAGATCGGCGTGATGTACGGCAACCCGGAGACGACCACCGGCGGCAATGCGCTCAAATTCTACGCTTCGTGCCGACTCGACATCCGCCGCACCGGCCAGATCAAGGACCGTGACGATATCGTCGGCAACACCACCCGCGTGAAGGTGGTCAAGAACAAGGTCGCGCCGCCGTTCAAGCAGGTCGAATTCGACATCATGTATGGCGAGGGCATTTCCAAGGTCGGCGAAATCCTCGATCTTGGCGTCAAGGCTGGCATGGTCGAGAAATCGGGCGCCTGGTTCAGCTATGACAGCATCCGCATCGGCCAGGGCCGTGAGAATGCCAAAATCTACCTGCGCGAGAATCCCGAGGTTTGCGCCAGGCTGGAAAAGGCGATCCGTTCCAACACCGCCGACGTCGCCGAGAAGATGATGACCGGCCCCGAGCCCGAGGACGATCTCTAACAAAAGGTCGGGAGCGACAATCGGTCGGAAGAGGGCGCGGAGCTGATGGCTCGGCGCCCTTTTTCTTTTGCGCGGGCTGTGGAGGCGGGAATTGGTCGAGGGGAGGCCATGATGTGGAAGAAGATGGCGGGGTTGGGCGTGCCGCTGCTCCTGACCGCCTGCGCCGCCAATCTCCTGGATGCCGCGCACACCGACTGCAGCGCCTTCGGCTTTCAGCCGGGCAGCGAGGCCTTCGCCGCATGCGTCGAACGTGCTTATGCACGACATCAGCAACTCATGGCCGCCGCCTGGGTCCAGGCAGCACCGCCGCGCGCACCGGCGCCCCCGGCCGCCAGCGAGCCGTCCCAGCAACTTCATCCGCCCCAGGTGGGAATCGCTTTCCTCAAGAGTCAGACCGTCCAGGGCATGTCACGTATCTGCACCTATAACCGGATGGGGAGCCCTTACGTGATCACGATCGCCGCCGCCGAAATGTGTCCGATCTCGATTCCCTGAACAACGAGACGCCGGCGCTGACGGGTGCAGGACGGCTCGAAGGAGGTTCCGGCTGCCGGCTACTGATGATAAGCTTGGTTTACGTAATGTCGTGCGTCCTTGACATGCTTTGCGGCTCGTGAGACAAGTGTCCTTGTCATAAGGACAAGGAAAGTCACCATGCCTCTATTCGCCTGCAACCATGCCGAGCGCCGCTATCAGCGGAGGGTCTCGATCGCGATGAGCAGCTACGTCGTGCTGCTCGTCGCAGAGATCAAATTGTTCGCACACCCCGGTCTCACCGATCCGATACGCTTCGCCTTGACGTTGCTGCCCGGTCTGGCCGTCAGCATGGTGTTCGTCGCGCTCGGCCGTTACCTCGTCGAGGAGGAAGACGAATATCTCCGCGTCCGCATGGTCCGCAAGATCGTCTGGGCGACGGGTACCGCGCTGGTGGCGTGCACGCTCTGGGGCTTTCCGGAGGATGCGGGTTTCCTGCCGCATGTCCCGCTCTATTTTGCGGCGATCGTCTGGCTCGCTGCGCTCGGCATCGTGAGCTGCCTGTTCAAGGTGCTGGGGCGGTGAAGAACCGGCTCAAGGTGCTCCGCGCCGAGCGCGACTGGAGCCAGGCCGATCTGGCCGAGAGGCTCGAGGTCTCGCGCCAAAGCGTCAACGCGATCGAGACGGGGAAATATGACCCCTCGCTTCCGCTCGCCTTCCGCATCGCGCGCCTGTTCGATCTTCCGATCGAGCAAATCTTCTCCGAAGACTGATCAATCCAAGGATCGAACCCATGCAGCTTCGTCTCAAGCTCCGTCTTGCCACGCTCGCCGGCCTCCCGCTGATCCATCCCGGCATCTATGGCGAACTCGTCAACGGCGTCGCCGCTTATGCCGCGGCGCCGGTTGCCGCACCCGCCGTGTCCGATCGCATCGCTGTCACCGTCATTGGAAAAGGTCCCGACGTGATCCTGATCCCCGGCCTCGCCAGTTCGGGCCATGTCTGGGATGCGGCCGCGGCGCATCTCTCGGCGCATCACCGCGTCCATGTCGTGCAGGTGGCAGGCTTCGCCGGGATGCCCGCCGGCGGCAACGCCAGCGGCCCCGTGTTCGAGCCGGTGGTGGAGGCGATCCATGCTTATGTCGCCGCCAATCATCTGCAGGGCGCGGCTGTGATCGGCCATTCGCTTGGCGGCACGATGGCGATGCGCCTCGCGATTGCGCATCCCGGAGATGCGGGCAGGGTCATGATCGTCGACGCGCTGCCTTATGCCGGCATGGTGTTCGGTCCGCAGCTGACCGTGCCAATGGTGCAGCCGCAGGCGGCGATGATCCGCGACCAGATCGTCAAGGGTACGCAGGAGGCCTATGCCGCCGCCGAGCCCGGCCAGATGGCGCGCTGGATCAAGAGCCACAATGCCGAGGCCGATGCTGCCACCGCCGCGGCCAGCGCTTCCGATCATGGCGTCGTCGGCCAGGCCCTTTACGACGATCTGGTCACCGATCTCCGCCCCGATCTCGCGAAGATCATAATTCCGGTCACTATCCTTTATCCGTGGGATGAGACGAGCGGCATGCCGCGGCAGGCGTTCGATACGCTCTATACGGGCGCCTACGCCCCATTGCCGCACGCCAAGGTCGAGCGTGTCGACGGCAGCTATCATTTCATCATGATCGATCAGCCGGCGGTCTTCCTGCAAAAGGTCGACGCGTTCCTCGCGGGGTGAGGAGTCGGGGAGGGGGCGGTCATGCCCTGCCCTCAATCCGTCATTCCCGCGAAGGCGGGAATCCACCGGGAGGGTGAAACCTAGCCGCCGAGTGGATTCCCGCCTGCGCGGGAATGACGGCGTAGGCGTTACTGGCGAGCAGCCACTTCACGCGCGGCACCGGGCAGCATTGCGCGATCGCCATGCCAAAAAGCCAGCGCCGCAGCCCGATCAGCAACCGCACCAGCCGCCTGGCCCAATTTCGCTTCCGCCTCGGCCTTGATCGCCAAGGTCACCGGTTCCTTCGGCACCGCCTTGAGCGTCGCGTCGGCTTCTCTCAGAGCATCCTTGGGCTTGCCCATCGCCAGCAAAGCGGCCGCGATGTCGCGCCGTACCGGGTACCAGAAAGCCGGCGGATCGGAGAAGCTCAGGAACGCCTTCGTCTCCTGCATCTTCGCCGCGGCCTTGAACGCGACCAGCGCCGCCTCAGGCTTTCCCTCCAGCATCGCGGCACGCCCGTCGAGCACGCGATGCGCAATCCGCATCATCCGGCCGGCGCCATCGGTCGCATCGTCCTCTTTCTCGGGTCCGACACGGTCCGGGATGGCGGCGGCTTCCTTGTGGACCAAAGCCACGTTGCCGAGCCGCGCCGCCGCTTCGCCGCGCGCATAATGCCAATAGGCTTTCATATAAGGCAGGTTGGGTTCGGGCAGCGCCAGCACTTTACGCGGGTCGGCAAAGCGCGCTTCGGCGAAATAGCCGGTGCCCGCAACCATCTGCGCATAGACGCCGAGATCCTTGCGCTTGCTGGCTGACGCGGCGGCGATCAGCGGATCGCTCAGCGCCAGTGCATCCTTGGCGTCGCCCGAGATGAGCGCGCCGCCGACGCCATATTGCACGTTATGCGCGTGGTACGGCAGGTCCCACACCCCATCAGGCTCGGCCAGACCGAGCCGTTTCGCGTTGGCGATGCCGAGCGCGACCGCCTTCACATTGGCATCGACGGCGTCCTGGTAGCGGCCGATATGGTAATAGGTGTGCGACGGCATGTGCACGAGATGCGCGGCCGAGGGGGCGAGCGACGCCAATTTGTCGGCATAACGTTCGGCCCGCCCCGGATAGCCCGCCATTTCGGTTGCATGGATGTAGAAGTGGATGGCGGGCGTATAATCCGGGTTGCGGCGAAGCACCTCCTCCAGCAGCGCGACCGCCTTGCCGATATTGCCCGTCTTGTTGGCGAGCGCGGAGGGGATCATCCACGCATCCGCCGCCATCACCGCGATTTCGTCGTCGATCGGATATTTGGCCGCCAGCGCCGCCATCGCGTCGGCAAAGGCGCGGTCGCCCGCGCCGCGACCGCCGCCATTCTGATAGCGCAGCGCGAGCGCCGCGATCAGTTCATGCTCCTTGGGCTGCGCGTTTTGCGAAAGAAACAAGGCGCGGTTTACCAGGCCGGCAAGCTTGGCCTGGTCCTCGGGCGGGATCGGATAGTTGATCGTCGGGCCCGCTGCCCAGGCTTCGCCCCACAGGCACATCGCGCAATTGGGATCGAGCCGCGCGGCTTCGCGGAAGGCCTGGATCGCGGCCTTGTGCGCAAAGGCATGCGCGAGCTGCATGCCATTATCGAAATAAGCCTGCGCCTTGGGACTGGCGGTGCGGATCGGGAAGCCGCCGCCGCCATAGCCGGACAGGATCATGGCGGTCTTGGGTGCGGTCATGTCGCCGCCGCACATCGGCATCGCCGCCGCGTCGAGCGGCGGTGTCGCCTTGAGCGTGTCGTCACTCTTCATGTCCTGCGCCAAGGCCGGCGAGAGTCCGACCGCGACGGCAAGCAAGATCCAGCGCATATGTCCCCCTATGCCGCCGCGATCCTACGCCGCCGCGACGAGGCTGGCCAGCGCCCGTCCGCACACCTATTCTGCGGAGATGCGAAACGATCGTCTTTATCGTTTGAGCCGACGCGGCCTGATCGGCGGGGCCGCCGCATTGCCCTTCCTCTCCATCCCCTCGACCCTGCGCGCGGCCGAGCCGGATCTCTCCGCTTTGTCGCCGATGACCGGTGATGCGGTGCCGATCAGCCGCGACGAACGCGCCGCGCGGGTCGCGCGTGCACAGAGGCTGATGAAGGCGCATGGCATCGGCGCGATAGTGATCGAGCCGGGGGCGTCGCTGGTCTATTTCACCGGCATTCAATGGCATCGCAGCGAACGGCTCACGGCGGCGGTGCTGCCCGCCGAGGGCGAGGCTTGTATCGTCACCCCCTTCTTCGAGGAGCCCTCGGTCCGCGAAACGCTGGACGTGCCGGGCGAGGTGCGCGTGTGGCAGGAGGACGAGGATCCGCTCAAGCTGATTGCCGCCTTCCTCAAGCAGCATAAGCTCGATCGCCTTCCCGTCGGGATCGAGGAGACGTTGCGCTATTTCGCGGTCGACCGGCTGCAGCAGGATCTGCCCGGCGTGCAAGTGGTCTCGGCCAATCCCATCGTGCGCGGTTGCCGCATGATCAAGACGCCGGCCGAGCTCGCGCTGATGCAGAAGGCGACCGACATCACGATCGCCGCCTATCGCTGGGTCCATCCGCGCGTCGAGAAAGGGATGACCGGGCACGACATCGCCGCGCTGATGGACGCGGCGACGGTCAAGCTGGGCGGCGAGGTCGAATTCAGCCTGGTGCTGATCGGCGAGGCTTCCGCTTATCCGCACGGATCGCGCATTGTGCACCGGGTCGAGGATGGCCAGATCGTGCTGATGGACTGCGGCTGCAATGTGCAGGGCTATCAATCGGATGTCTCGCGCACCTTCGTCCACGGCACGCCCAGCGCGGAACAGCGCGAGGTGTGGGATCAGGTCCACCAGGGCCAGCAGGCCGCGTTCCGCGCGGCGCGGATCGGGGCACAAGCGGGCAGTGTCGACGATGCGGTGCGGCGGCTCTACGAAAGTTTTGGCTATGGCCCGGGCTACAAGCTGCCGGGCCTCTCGCACCGTACCGGCCATGGCATCGGTCTCGACGGGCACGAGCCGGTCAATCTCGTTCATGGCGAGACGACGAAGCTGGCTGCGGGGATGTGCTTTTCCGACGAACCGGGACTCTATCTGCCTGGAAAATTTGGGGTCCGGCTGGAGGATTGTTTCCATATGACAGAGGCGGGGTCTTGCTGCGGCGGAATATCCCCTCCCCAAACCCCTCCCGCAAGCGGGAGGGGCTTAGCCCCCGCTTGAGAAGCTGTGCACCCTCCACTAAGTCGCCCCTATGACTTCGACCAACGACATCCGCCGTTCCTTCCTCGAATATTTCGGAAACGAAGGGCATCGCATCGTGCCGTCGGCACCGTTGGTGCCGCATAACGATCCGACCTTGATGTTCGTGAATGCGGGCATGGTGCCGTTCAAGAACGTCTTCACGGGGCTTGAAACCCGGCCTTATTCGACCGCGACGTCGAGCCAGAAGTGCGTGCGCGCGGGCGGCAAGCATAATGATCTCGACAATGTCGGCTATACCGCGCGGCATCATACGTTCTTCGAAATGCTCGGCAATTTCTCGTTCGGCGATTATTTCAAGGAACAGGCGATCACGCATGCCTGGACGCTGCTGACCAAGACCTGGGGCATCAAGCCCGAGAAATTGACCGCGACCGTCTATCACACCGACGATCAGGCGTTCGACCTGTGGAAGAAGATTGCCGGCCTGCCCGAGCACAGGATAATCCGCATCCCGACCAAGGACAATTTCTGGGCGATGGGTTCGGACGGCCCGTGCGGGCCGTGCTCGGAAATCTTCTACGATCATGGCGATCATATCCCCGGCGGCCCTCCCGGCAGCCCTGACGAGGATGGCGACCGCTTCGTCGAGATCTGGAATCTCGTCTTCATGCAGTTCGTGCAGGAGGCCGACGTGATCACCGGCGATCTGCCCAAGCCGTCGATCGACACAGGCATGGGGCTCGAGCGGATCGCCGCGGTGCTGCAAGGCGTGCACGACAATTATGATACGGATACGTTCAAGGCGCTGATCGCCGCCTCGGGCGAGTTCACCAAAAGCGCGACCGACGGCGCCAACAAGGCCTCGCACCGCGTGATCGCGGATCATTTGCGCGCGTCGGGCTTCCTCGTCGCCGATGGCGTGCTTCCGGCCAATGAAGGGCGCGGTTACGTGCTGCGCCGGATCATGCGCCGCGCGATGCGTCACGCGCATCTGTTGGGTGCGGCCGAGCCGCTGATGCACCGGCTGGTCCCGGCTTTGGTCTCCGAAATGGGCGCGGCTTACCCTGAATTGGTGCGCGCGCAGCCGTTGATCGAAGAGACTTTGAAGCTCGAGGAAACGCGTTTCCGCCAGACCCTGGCCAATGGCCTGCGGCTGCTGGACGAGGCGACCGGCCCGATGAAGGCGGGCGATACGTTGCCCGGCACGGTCGCGTTCAAGCTCTACGACACGTTCGGCTTTCCCTACGACCTGACCGAAGATGCGCTGCGCGCGCAGAATCTGAACGTGGATCGCGCCGGTTTCGACGCGGCGATGGCCGAGCAGAAAGCCGCCGCGCGCGCAGCCTGGAAGGGCTCGGGCGACAAGGCGTCGGATGACGTCTGGTTCGATATCGCCGAGGAGCTCGGCGGCACCGAATTCATCGGCTACACCAACCATGAGGGCGATGCGCAGGTCGTGGCGCTGGTCAAGGACGGCAAGCGCGTCGATGAGGCGCGGGAAGGGGATGACGTCACCATCCTCACCAATCAGACGCCTTTCTACGGTGAGAGCGGCGGCCAGATGGGCGACGCGGGTATTGCCAGCAATGACAATGGCTTCGTTGCCGATATTGCGGATACATCGAAGCCGCTAGGGCGGCTCCACGCGCATAAGGCGATCGTGCGCAGCGGCCTGATCAAGGTCGGCGAGACAATCCATCTTGCGGTCGATGTCGCGCGGCGCAGCCAACTGCGCGCCAACCATTCGGCGACGCATCTGCTGCACGCCGCGCTTCGGCACCGGCTCGGCGGCCATGTTACCCAGAAAGGCAGCCTGGTCGCGCCCGATCGTCTTCGCTTCGACTTCTCGCATCAAAAGGCGATGACGCCCGATGACATTGCCGCGGTCGAGGCCGAGGTGAACCGTCATATCCGCGAGAATGACGATGTCACGACGCGCCTGATGACCCCCGATGCCGCGATCGAGGCCGGCGCGATGGCCTTGTTTGGGGAGAAATATGGCGACGAGGTTCGCGTTCTGTCGATGGGCAAGGGCGACGAAGAGGGCGGCAACAGCTGGTCGGTCGAATTGTGCGGCGGCACCCATGTCAGCGCATTGGGCGACATCGGGCTGTTCAAGATCATCGGAGAGAGCGCGGTTTCATCGGGCATCCGCCGGATCGAGGCGTTGACCGGCGAGGCCGCGCGCTTGTGGCTCACCCATCGCGAGGATCGGCTGCGCGAAGCCGCCGCCGCGCTCAAATCTTCGCCCGAAGAGGTGCCTGCGCGTGTCGCGGCCCTGGTTGAGGAACGGCGCAAGCTCGAGCGCGAGCTGGCCGAGGCCAAGAAGGCGCTCGCGCTGGGCGGCGGGACCGCCAAGGCCGAAGCCGCCGGTCCCGAGCAGGTGGCGGGCGTCAACTTCGTCGGACAGGTGATCGACGGGCTCGATCCCAAGGGCCTGCGCGGACTGGTCGACGAGGCCAAGGCCAGGATCGGTTCGGGCGTGGCGGTGCTGGTCGCGGTCAATGAGGGCCGCGCCACGGTCGCCGTCGGCGTGACCGACGACCTGACCGCGCGCCTGTCTGCCGTGGAGCTGGTCAAACAGGCGGTGGCGACCGTGGGCGGGCAGGGCGGCGGCGGCCGTCCCGACATGGCGCAAGGCGGCGGTCCTGATGGTGCCAAGGCGGAGCAGGCGGTAGCGGTCGTGCGTGGCGCGCTGGAGGCGCTTCCGGCTGCCGCCTGACTTACAAAAATGGGCTTTTCGCCGCCTTGGCTGGAAATCGCGTCGGCGCAGTCCTAAATCTGCTCCTCAGGGAGTCAAAAACGATGAAGCGTGAACTCATCGCCTATCTGGATTCGATCAAGACCCGCGATCCCGCGCCGCGTTCGCGGTGGGAGATTTTGCTTTACCCAGGCGTGCTTGCGCTCGGGCTGCATCGCCTCGCGCACTGGCTGTTCAACGGCGAGCTCTATTTCCTCGCGCGGATGGTCAATCACATCTCGCGCTTCCTCACCGCGATCGACATTCATCCCGGTGCCGAGATCGGCGAGAATTTCTTCATCGACCACGGCTTCGTCGTGATCGGGGAGACCGCGGTGATCGGCAATAACGTCACCATCTACCAGAACGTGACGCTCGGCGGGACCAACCCGGCCGACGGCATCGCCGGCAAGCGCCATCCCACGATCGAGGATGACGTGATCATCGGCTCGGGCGCGCAGGTGCTGGGGCCGATCGTCGTCGCCACCGGCGCGCGGATCGGCGCCAACGCGGTCGTCACGCGCGACGTGCCCGAGGGCGCCACGATGGTCGGCATTCCGGCGCGGCCCACGTTGGTTGACGCGCAGAGCTATCACGCCTTCGTACCCTATGGCACGCCATGCAGCGAACGCTTCGATCCGGCGACGCAGCAGTTGGAATTGCTGAAGTGCGAGGTCGAAACCTTGCGCGGCAAGCTCGCCCAATTGATCGAGGAGCGCGACACGCCCGCTGATAAAACGGATCGCCAGTCCGCCTGATGGGCTCGGTCACGCCCTTTCCGGCGCCGCAACCCTTGCAGGTTGCGTTCGCGCGGACCGAGCTGGAGCGGATACTCAGTCTCTATGGGCGCATGGTCGCGGCGGGCCATTGGCGCGATTATGCGATCCAGTTCGACAAGGATGCGGCCTGCTTCGCCTGTTTTCGCCGCGCCGCCGAGCGCCCCGAATATCGGATCGAGAAACGCCCCGCGCTTCGCCAGCGCCAGGGGGAATGGGCGCTGATCGGCGAGCACGGGGCGGTGCTCAAACGCGGCCATGAACTGGGGCCGGTACTCGCCCCGATCGAGCGCAAGCTGCTCAAGTTGGTCGAGGAATAGACTAAGCCCAATCGGCGCTCAGGCGGTTCCTTCGGCGTCGAGCGCGTAACCGGCGGAGCGGACGGTGCGGATCAGGTCGGGCGCATCGCCGACATTGATCGCCTTGCGCAGGCGGCGGATGTGGACGTCGACCGTGCGCGGCTCGATGTCGCTGTCGCGGCCCCACACCGAATCGAGCAGGCGTTCGCGCGAGAAGACGCGGCCGGGATGCTCCATGAAGTGGCGCAGCAGCCGGAATTCGGTCGGGCCGAGCGCGAGCGCGATGCCGTCGCGGCGCACCTTGTGGTCGGCAATGTCCATCTCGATGCCTGAATAAGCCAGCCGCTCGCCGGCCAAGGCCGGGCGCACCCGGCGCAGCACGGCGGCGACGCGCGCGACCAGCTCGCGCGGGGAGAAGGGCTTGGTCACATAATCGTCGGCGCCGGTCTCCAGCCCGCGGATGCGGTCTTCTTCCTCGCCGCGCGCGGTGAGCATGATGATCGGCACGTTGGCGGTCTGCGTCGCGCGGCGCAGCCGGCGGCAGACCTCGATCCCCGAAAGCCCCTCGATCATCCAGTCGAGCAGCACGATGTCGGGCGGCCCTTCGGCGGCGAGCAGCAAAGCTTCCTCGCCATCGGCGGTCTGTTCGACATCATGGCCCTCCCGGCGGAGATGCCAGGTCAGCAATTCAGCGAGAGCCTCGTCGTCTTCGACGAGGAGAATGCGTGCTCCGGTCATGGCGTCAGGCAGCGGGCGCCAAAGCATCGGCGCCCCGCGGGCGTTCGGGCATCTGTTCGCCGGTCGCGGCATAATAGATCATCTCGGCCGCGTTGGTCGCATGGTCGCCGATCCGCTCGATATTCTTGGCGATGAACAAGAGGTGCGTCGACGCGCCGATATTGTTCGGATTTTCCATCATGTAGGTGAGCAAGCGCCTTCGGGGTCGCGCGCGGCGAAGGCGTTGAGCACGTCATGCACCATTTCGGATGCCGCGCGCGCCATCGAAGGAAGGATCGCCAGCGGCTCGATCCCACGCATGTCCTGGAGCAGCGGAACGCGCTTGGCGATATTCTTGGCATAATCACCAATCCGCTCGATCACGCCCGCAATCTTGAGCGCGGCGATCACCTCGCGCAGATCGTCGGCGAGTGGCGCGCGTAGCGCGATCAGGCGGACGACGCGGCGTTCCACCTCATGCTCGATCTCGTCGATGCGCTTGTCGTGCTGGACGATGCGCGCGGCGGCTTCGGTATCGCGGCGCGTCAGCGCCTGGACGGCGCCGTCGATAGCCGCCTCGGCCAGGCCGCCCATTTCGGCGACCATTGCCCGCAACTCCCCAAGATCTTCGTCGAACGCCTTAACCGTATGACCGCTGGTCGCCATTTAAGCACTCCTTCGGCCCGCAATGGGGCTGCTCGGCGTCACTTTTATGACAGGTCCCGGGGCAATTGAGAATGCGCCTCCGCGCATCCCGGCCGACACGGCGTTCACGACGCTCCGGCACTCGCGAGAGGAAGTTCGACCGTAACGGTCGTGCCGGTCCCCACAATGCTGGCGATATCGAGCCGGCCGCGATGGCGCTCGACGATATGCTTGACGATCGCGAGCCCCAGCCCGGTACCCCCGATCGCGCGGCTGCGGCCGGGATCGGCGCGGAAGAAGCGCTCGGTCAGCCGCGGCAGATGCTCGGGCGCGATGCCGTCGCCCTCGTCCGTCACGCTGAACCGCGCTATGCCTTTGGCGACCTTCAGCGTGGCGATCACGGGCGAATCTTCGCGGCCATATTTAAAGGCATTGCTGATGATGTTGTGGATCAGCTGGTGCAATTGCCCGCGATCGCCGATCACGATCGCCTTCCCCGAAGCCGTGTTGTTCAGGCTCAGGCGCCGGCCGTCGCGCCGCGTCACGAATTCGTCCGCCACTTCGCGCAGCACCGGCGCCACGTCGATCCGATCCTTGGGCAGGAAGTAACGGTCGGCCTCGATCCGCGAGAGAGACATGAGATCGTTGATGAGCCGCTGCATGCGGCGTGCCTCGCCCTCCATGATCGACAGGAAGCGCAGGCGCGTGGCGGCATCTTCGGGTCCGTTGGCATCCTCCAGCGTCTCGATGAAGCCGATCAGCGAGGCGAGGGGCGTTCGCAATTCGTGGCTCGCATTGGCGACGAAGTCGACGCGCATCTGGTCGGCGGCGCGTTGCGCGCTGCGGTCGGTCAGGCGGATCAGGCGCTTGCCGGGCGCGATCGTGCCCGCGCTCAATTCCCATAAACGGTCATGTCCGCCCAGGCCGTTGAGCGCGATCGGACCGTCTTCGTCGCCGCTGAGCACGGGCGCCGCCGCGGGATGGCGCAGCGCAAGCCGCACATAATCGCCCACGATATGTTCGCCGAGCAGCGCGCGCGCGGCCTGATTGGCGTGGCTGATATGATAGCCGTCGAGCACGAGCAGCGGATCGGTCAGCGCCTCGATCAGCGGGCCGGTGGGGTCAGGCGGCGCCGGCTTGCTCTCCGCGATCGGGCCGGAGCCGAGCCGGGTGAAGCGCGGCAAGGCCATCTCAGCCGAGCCTCTCCAGCGCCGGCAGGAGCTGATCATAATGATCGATCAGCGCGTTCGCGCCGAGCTGGTCGGCGGGCCGGTCCGAAAAGCCGAAGGTCAGCGCCACGCAGGGGATGCCCGCTGCGCGCGCGGCATCGGTGTCGCTGATAGAATCGCCGACGAAGGCCGCGCGCCCGCCGCCCGCGCGCCGGATCGCTTCGTGGACGGGGGCGGGATCCGGTTTGCGCTGGGCCAGCGTATCCCCGCCGACGATCGCGGCGAAGCGGTCCTGCCAGCCGAGCGCGGCAACCAGGCCGAGCGTCAATCCCTCGAGCTTGTTGGTGCAGATCGCAAGTTTCACGCCCTGCGCATCGAGCGCATCGAGCGCGGTCTCGACGCCATCGAACGGCTTGGTGTGATCGGCGATATGATCTTCATAATAGCCGACAAGCAGCGGAAAAGCCTGCTCGATCAGCGCATCGTCCACTTCGCCCGTCGCCGCCAGCCCCTTGCGCAGCAGGGCGCGCGCGCCGTGGCCCACCATGCGGCGCACGCCTTCCGCCGGGATCGGGGGGCGGCCAAGCTCGCCAAGCGCATGGTTGAGCGATGCGGTCAGATCGAGCGCGGTGTCCGCCAGCGTCCCGTCGAGATCGAACACGACCACATCGAATGGAATCTGCCCCATGGCGCGCGCCGTAGAGCGGGATTGGCCGGTGGGGAAGGGGGCGGCGAGAATCACGGCGGGAACAGGCATCCGATCCTGATTGCCGCGACAGGTTACAAGCGTGCGACGGCCGGGATGGAACGCCTGGGCGGAACGTGGCAAAGCGCGGCCCCATGACCGACACGCCGCTCGCCGCCATCATCCTTGCCGCCGGCAAGGGCACGCGCATGAAGTCCGATCTGCACAAGGTGCTGCACCCGGTCGCGGGGCGGCCGATGCTGGGCCACCTGACCGACGCGGTCGCGGCTTTGGGCGCGAAGCGGACCGTGATCGTCGCGGGCGCGGGGCGCGAGCAGGTCGAGGCGTTCGCACAGCCGCTCGGGCTTGCGGTCGCGGTCCAGGCGGACCAGCTCGGCACAGCACATGCGGTCCGGCAGGCCGAAGCCGCGCTCGATGGCTTCGATGGCGACGTCCTGATCCTCTATGGCGACGTGCCGCTCGTCACGGCGGAGACGATGGCGCGCATGGTCGCGCGGCTGCATGAGGAGGATGCGCCCGCAATCGTCGTGCTCGGCTTTCGGCCCGACCAGACGCTCACCTATGGCCGTATCGTCGCCGAGCATGGCCGCATCCTCAAGATGGTCGAGCATAAGGATGCGAGCATCGAGGAACGCGCGGTAAATCTCTGCAATTCGGGGCTGATGGCGGTGCGTTCGGCCGATCTGTGGCGCTTGCTCGCGCAGGTCGACAACCGCAATGCGGCGGGCGAATATTATCTGCCCGATATCGTGATGCTGGCGAATGCCGAAGGGCGCGTATCGGCGGTGATCGAAGCCGATCCAGATGAAGTGGCGGGCGTCAACAGCCGCGCCGAACTGGCTGAGGTCGAGGCGCTGTGGCAGGCGCGCCGCCGGGCCGAGGCGATGGCGGGGGGCGCGAGCCTGCTCGCGCCGGAGACGGTTTGGTTCGCCTGGGATACGCAAATCGGCCGCGATGTGACCGTCGGCCAAAATGTCGTGTTCGGCCCCGGTGTCGCGATTGCGGACCGGGTCACGATCCACGCTTTCAGCCATATCGAAGGCGCGCGCGTCGAAAGCGGCGCGATCATCGGCCCTTATGCCCGGCTCCGCCCTGGCGCCGAGATCGGTGCCGACGCGCATGTCGGCAATTTCGTCGAGATCAAGAAGGCGCGATTGGGTGCCGGGGCGAAGGCGAACCACCTGACCTATATCGGCGACGCCGAGATTGGCGCGAAGAGTAATATCGGCGCGGGTACGATCACCTGCAATTATGACGGTTTCGGCAAATATCCCACGAAGATAGGCGCCAATGCTTTCATCGGGTCCAATACCGCCTTGGTGGCGCCGGTGACCGTGGGCGACGGCGCGATCACGGGAGCGGGGTCGATCATCACCAAGGACGTGCCGGCCGATGCGCTCGCGGTCGCGCGGGCGCCGCAGCGCGTGCTGGCGGGTTGGGCTGCTCGCTTCCGCGAAGGCAAGCGGAAGGGTTAGCGGGCGATCACTCGCTCGGCCTCGCGCGCGAGCAGGGACAGTTCGACGATGTTGGGCTGCTGTTCGCGCGGCCGTGAATCGATGATGCAGAGCGCGCCCAGCGGATAACCCCGGCGGTCACACAATGGCACGCCCGCATAGAAACGGATGTGCGGCGCGAACATCACCAACGGATTGCCCGAAAAACGCTGGTCGTGACGGGCATCGGGCACCACCAGCGGCTCGGCCGGCCAATGGATCGCATGCGCGCAGAAGGAAATGCCGCGTGGACTTTCCTCCGCCTCCAGCCCGGCTCGCGCGACGAACCATTGCCGGTCGCGATCGATGATCGAGATGGCGGCGATCGGCGCCTGGAACATCTCGGCCGCTTCATCGACCACCTTCTGGAGCGCGGGATCATTGCGGCGCTTGAGCACGCCGCTGCGTTCGACCGCTTTCTGCCGCTGCTTTTCGTTCGCCGGCTCCTCCGGCGGGCTGTGGAAATCGATATGGATCACGCGCGCCCCCCCGGATCGCTCTTCATAACTCATAACTCATAAACCATAACGCGTGATCGCGCGCGCGTGCAGATGATTGCAGCCATCTCGGATTGAATCTGCGGCCAGTGTTGGGAACGACCGAAGGCCTCAGGCGCGAAGCGGCTGGAAACGCTGTTCAGCTTGGTGCAACGCGATTAGGCGCTTGGCGCAGCCCCGGTTGAGAGGAGCGCGGATACGTGTGCGGAATTATCGGTATCGTCGGCAAGGAAGAGGTTTGCGGGCGGCTATTGAGCGGCCTGCGCCGGCTCGAATATCGCGGCTATGATTCGGCGGGTATCGCAACCGATCATGACGGCCTGATCGATCGCCGCCGTGCGCCGGGCAAGCTCGACAATCTCGCCGCTGTTCTCCACGAAAGTCCGCTGCCGGGCACGACCGGCATCGCGCACACGCGCTGGGCGACGCACGGCGCGCCGACCGAGGACAATGCGCATCCGCACGCGACCGGCGAGGTGGCCGTCGTCCACAATGGTATCATCGAGAATTTCAAGCCGCTGCGTGAGGAATTGCAGGCGCGCGGCCGCGTCTTTTCAAGCCAGACCGATACCGAGGTGGTGGCGCATCTGGTCTCCGAACAAGTCGAGCAGGGCGCCGAACCGGCCGCGGCGGTGGCGGCGGTGCTCAAGCGGCTGCACGGCGCCTTCGCGCTGGCGATCCTGTTCCGCGAACATCCCGATCTGCTGATCGGCGCACGGCTCGGCTCGCCCCTGGTGGTCGGCTATGGCGAGGGCGAGACCTATCTGGGCTCGGACGCGCTCGCACTGGCGCCACTGACCCAGCGCATCTGCTATCTGGAGGAGGGCGACTGGGTCGTCGTCACCCGCGACGGCGCGCAAATCTTCGACGCGCAGGACAATCCGGTCGAGCGGCCGATCGTCCAGTCGGGCGCAACCGATATCGCGCTGACGAAGGGCAATCATCGCCACTTCATGCTCAAGGAGATTTACGAGCAGCCGATCGTCGTCGCGCAGACGCTGCGCTCCTATCTCCGCCGGCTCGAGGAAAGCGTATCGCTGCCGACCGAGGATTTTGACCTGGCGTCGGTCAAGCGGATCACGATCGTCGCCTGCGGCACCAGTTTCTACGCGGGCATGGTCGCCAAATATTGGTTCGAGCAATTCGCGCGCGTACCGGTCGACGTCGATGTGGCGAGCGAATTCCGCTATCGCGCACCCGTGCTCGAGCCGGGTGGGCTCGCGCTCTTCATCAGCCAGTCGGGCGAGACCGCCGACACGCTCGCGGCGCTGCGCCACGCGCGCAGTGAGGGGCAGAAGATCGCGGTCGTGGTCAACGTGCCCACATCGACGATGGCGCGCGAGGCCGACCTGTTGCTCTCGACGCATGCGGGGCCGGAGATCGGGGTCGCCTCGACCAAGGCCTTCACCTGTCAGCTTGCCGTGCTCGCCGCGCTCGCGGTCAACCTCGCCCGCGCCAAAGGGCGGCTGAGCCGGGACGAGGAGCGTGCCATCGTCCGCCATCTCGCCGAGGCGCCCGCCGCACTGAACGGCGCGCTGGCCTATGACGAGGCAATCCAGAATATGGCGCACCACATCGCGGCGGCGCGCGACGTGCTCTATCTCGGTCGTGGGCCGGACTATCCACTGGCAATGGAAGGCGCGCTCAAACTCAAGGAAATCAGCTATATCCACGCTGAAGGCTATGCTGCGGGCGAGATGAAGCACGGGCCGATCGCGTTGATCGACGAAGCCGTTCCCATCATCGTCATTGCGCCGTCCGGCCCCCTGTTCGACAAGACGGTCTCAAACATGCAAGAAGTTCAGGCCCGGGGCGGCAAGGTTGTGCTGATCTCGGATTATGACGGCGTGGAAGCCGCAGGAGAGGGATGTCTGGCCACGATTACGATGCCGAAGGTGCATCCGCTGATTGCCCCGCTCGTCTATGCGATACCGGTGCAATTGCTCGCTTATCATGTCGCGGTGGCGAAGGGCACGGATGTCGACCAGCCGCGCAACCTCGCCAAGAGCGTCACGGTGGAGTGACGCGCGGGCGATTTGCCCTACTTCTGGCGACGGTTGCTTTCGGTTGGACGGCGGAGCTTGCCGCGCAGACTCCGGAGCCGCCCGCGCCCGCCGCGCAGCCGTCCGGAGCCGCGCCGGACCAGGTCTTCATCAAGCCCGCGACGATCGACGACACGCTTGAGGTGACGGGCGATCCCGTCGCCGCCAAGGAGATCAATGCGCGGATGCAGGTCGGTGTGCTGGTCGACAATAAAGGGCCGTTCCGCTTCTTCGTCGACAGTGGTGCGGATCGATCGGTGATCGGCGCCGCGCTCGCGCTGAAGCTCGGCCTGCCCCCCGGTCCGGATGTGATCCTGCACAGCACGGGCAGCGCGCAGCAGGCGCATACGGTCCATATCAACACGTTGCGCGTCGGCAGCAGCGTCATCCACGATATTTCGGCGCCGGCGCTGCCCGAACGCTTCCTCGGCGGCGACGGAATGCTTGGGATCGACGCCCTGATCGATCAACGGCTGACGATCGACTTCGATAAGCGCTCCGTCGTCGTACAGGACGCGCAGAAGCGCGAGCCATCGGCAGGCCCGGACGAGGTGGTGATCGTCGCGCGGCGGCGTAAGGGCCAGCTCATCCTGACCCAGGCCCATATGTCGGGCACTCAGATCGCAGCGGTGATCGATACCGGGACCGAGGTCACAGTCGGCAACAGCGCGCTTCGCGCGAAGCTGCTCCGCCGCAACCGGACGCCGGTGATGACCACGACCCTGATCAGCGTCACCGGGGACGTCATTCCCGCGGATATGCTGGCCGTGCCCGAAATCCGCATCGGCGATCTCTCGCTGCACAATGTGCTGATCGCCTTTTCGGACGTGCCGCCGTTCAAATTGTTCGGGCTCGCGGACGAGCCCGCGATCCTGCTCGGCAGCGATATCCTGAGCAGTTTCCGCAAGGTTTCGCTCGATTTCCGCCGCCGCAAGGTGCGCTTCTCGCTTCGCCCCGCTTCCTGATCGTTCGGGCGCCCGGCGTCGGGATCATGTCGTCTCTTCGGGGCGTTGATCGTTCGGGGATACTCACCATATGATGGGGGAAAGCCGCAGATTCTGTGGCGCTGGAGCATCAATGACCGAAGCTTTCCCTGTATTGCCGCTGCGCGACATCGTCGTCTTCCCGCAGATGATCGTTCCCCTGTTTGTCGGCCGCGACAAATCGGTCGCCGCGCTTGAAAGCGCGATGACGAACGACAAGACGATCTTCCTCGTATCGCAGCTCGACCCGTCGGAGGACGATCCCGACGCCAGCGCGCTCTACGACATAGGCGTGACAGCGACCGTGCTGCAGCTGCTGAAGCTGCCCGACGGCACGGTGCGCGTGCTGGTCGAAGGCAAGCAGCGCGCGCGCATGGGCGCGCTCGAAACCGGCGGCACGCATCTTACCGCCGAGATCGAGTTGCTCGGCGATGGCGAGGCCGATCCTGAATCGACCGAGATCAAGGCGCTGATGCGGTCGGTGGTCGAGCAGTTCGAGCGTTATGCGCAGCTCAACCGTAAGCTGCCCGACGAATTGCCCGCCCAACTCGCCGAGATCGAGGAGCCGGCGCGCCTTGCCGATTCGGTCGCGGGCAATATTTCGGTCAAGGTCGCCGACAAGCAGGCGATGCTGGTCGAGGACGATCCCGCCAAACGGCTCGAAATGGCGTTCGCCTTCATGGAGGGCGAACTCGGCGCGCTGCAGGTGGAGAAGAAGATCCGCAGCCGGGTCAAGCGCCAGATGGAGAAGACCCAACGCGAATATTATCTGAACGAGCAATTGAAGGCGATCCAGCGCGAGCTGGGCACGTCGGACGGCGACGACGGCGGCGACGAGGTTGCCGAGCTCACCCAGAAGATCGCCAACACCAAGCTGTCCAAGGAAGCGCGCGCCAAGGCGACCGCCGAGGTCAAGAAATTGCGCACGATGGCGCCGATGTCGGCCGAAGCCACCGTGGTGCGCAATTATCTTGACGTGCTGCTGGGCCTGCCCTGGGGCAAGAAGTCCAAGATCAAGAAGGACATTCCGGCGGCCCAGGCGGTGCTGGATGCGGATCATCATGGGCTGGAGAAGGTCAAGGACCGGATCATCGAATATCTCGCGGTCCAGGCGCGCACCAACAAATTGAAGGGCCCGATCCTGTGCCTGGTCGGCCCTCCGGGCGTCGGCAAGACCTCGCTCGGCCGCTCGATTGCCAAGGCGACAGGGCGTGAATTCGTGCGCCAGTCGCTGGGCGGCGTGCGCGACGAGGCCGAGATCCGCGGCCATCGCCGGACCTATATCGGCTCGCTGCCGGGCAAGATCGTGACGAACCTCAAGAAGGCGGGCACGTCCAACCCCTTGTTCCTGCTTGATGAGATCGACAAGCTCGGCCAGGATTATCGCGGCGATCCGGCGTCCGCGCTGCTGGAGGTTCTGGATCCGGAACAGAACAGCAAGTTCCAGGACCATTATCTGGAGATCGACATCGATCTGTCGGACGTGATGTTCGTCACGACCGCCAACTCGCTCAACCTGCCGCAGCCCTTGCTCGACCGCATGGAGATCATCCGGCTCGAAGGCTATACCGAGGACGAGAAGGTCGAGATCGCGCGCAAGCATCTGTTGAGCAAACAGATCGAGGCGCATGGCCTGAAGGAGGGCGAGTTCACGCTCACCGACGACGGACTGCGCGACCTGATCCGATATTATACCCGCGAAGCGGGCGTGCGTACGCTCGAGCGCGAGATCGCCAAGCTGGCACGCAAGGCGCTGCGCAAGATTCTCGAAAAGAAAGAGACGCGGATCGAGATCGGTTCCGACAATCTTGGCGACTATGCCGGGACCCGCAAGTTCCGCTACGGCGTGTCCGAGGAAGAGGATCAGATCGGCGCGGTCACGGGACTCGCCTGGACCGAAGTCGGCGGTGAGTTGCTGACGATCGAGGCGGTCACCGTTCCCGGCAAGGGTCAGGTCAAGACGACCGGCAAGCTGGGCGAGGTGATGCAGGAATCGATCCAGGCCGCCTGGTCGTTCCTGCGCGCCCGCGCGCCGGTTTACGGCGTGAAGCCAAGCATCTTCGCCAAGAAAGACCTCCATATCCACCTGCCCGAGGGCGCGGTGCCCAAGGATGGTCCGTCGGCCGGTATCGGCATGGTGACCGCGATGATCTCGACGCTGACCGGCATCGCGGTGCGCCGCGATGTCGCGATGACGGGCGAGGTCACGTTACGCGGCCGGGTGCTGCCGATCGGCGGCCTCAAGGAGAAATTGCTCGCCGCTTTGCGTGGCGGCATCACGACCGTGCTGATCCCCAAGGAGAATGAGAAGGATCTGGCCGACATTCCGGCCAACATTCTCGAAGGCCTCGAGATCGTGCCGGTCGCGCATGTCGACGAGGTGCTGGCGCGCGCTCTGGTGACGCCGGTGGTGCCGATCGAATGGACCGAGACGGACGAGCTCGCGACCGAGCCTGCGATCGGCCAGATCGGGACCGATCCGGGGGCAAGCATCGCGCGCCACTGATCAGAACTAAAACGATCGGTTTCCTTTGACTCCCCCGGTCGGCTTGGCTTTAGATGGCCGCTCGCGCGTTCGTCGGTAGCAGGCTGGCCGGAAAGGGGATTCATGAATAAGCAGGAGCTGATTGCGGTCGTAGCCGACCAAACCGGGCTGCCGCGCGCGGATACGGCGCGCGTCGTCGAAGGTCTGCTCGAAGCGATCACCGCTCAGCTCAAGAAGGGCAGCGAAGTACGTCTGGTGGGCTTCGGCAATTTCTCGGTCAGCCGCCGCAAGGCGTCCACTGGACGCAATCCGCGCACCGGCGAGCCGATGAACATCAAGGCGACCAGCCAACCGAAGTTCCGGCCAGGCAAGGTGCTCAAGGATTCGGTGAATTAGGTCGGCGGGTTTAAGGCTGGACAGATAAGGTCCCGCCCGGTAACCGGCCCGCCGAGACCACGGTCCCGATATACGAGAGCCAGATTTCAGGCCTTCGACGATCAGGCTCTTGGGCGCATAGCTCAGCGGTAGAGCACTGCCTTCACACGGCAGGGGTCGCAGGTTCAATCCCTGCTGCGCCCACCAGATTCAGCCCCGGATAGCGCAGGCTTTCCGGGGCTTTTTCGTGCCGGCGCATGGGGATAGCAAAATTTTTACCTGCGCTGCGTAACCCGGCAAAATGACTTCCGCTGCGATTAGCCGGCCTTTGACCCATGCACCGGCGATCGACCCGGCTGCGCGGCCATTATATTGGCTGGTCGCGGCGCTCCCGATCATGCTCGGACACCTGTATCACGCAGCCTCCGTGCCGATCGGCGGTCATTATCTTCCAGACATTCTGGGTGGCATCATTGTGGCGATGCTGGGCATCGCGGCGAAGCACCGCTGGGGATAGGTCTTCAATCGCGTTCCGCAGCCTGATCGACGGGACTGCGCTGCGTCCGGCGGCCGTCTCGAGCAAATGAACCGCTTCACGACGATGCGCCCGGCGCGTCACGCGAAGATGCAGGGACCAGGGCCAAGCGCACGATGCATCACGTTCTGACAATCTTGGCCATGGTTGGGGGCTTCTTTGCCTTGATCGCGCCGCTCGTCTTTCTGCACGAGCTTGGCCATTATGTCGTCGGCCGCCTGTTCGGCGTGAAGGTCGATGCCTTTTCGATCGGAATGGGACGGGAGCTGTTCGGCTGGAACGACCGGCACGGCACGCGCTGGAAAGTCTCGGTGCTGCCGATCGGCGGCTTCGTGAAATTCGCCGGAGACATGGGAGCCGCGGGCGAGCCCGATCCCGCCTGGCTGTCGCTCCCGCCGGACGAGCAGGCGAAGACGATGCAGGGCAGGCCGGTGTGGCAGCGTTTCCTGATCGTCGCCGCCGGCCCATTCACGAATCTTCTGGTGGCGGTCGCCATCTATGCCGGTTTCTTCGCCGCTTACGGCGTGCCGCATACGGCGCCGGTATCGACGGCCGATCGATCGGCACGTTCGACGAGCTCGAACTGATGCTGATGATCCGCCCGCACGCCGATCTGCATATCGCCTTCGCGCGCGACGGGCATGATCTGGCGGTCGATCTCGTCAGCGATACGGTCACGCAGGTCGACGATGCGGGGAACAAGGTCGAAAGCGGCCAATTGGGTATCCTCCCCGCAGGCCTGTCCTATGCACGCGGCAATGTCGGCGACATCCTGACCGCATCGGTGCTGGCGGTGCGCGACCGCATTCGCATGATCACCGACATTTTTGGCCAGATCGCGCATGGCCAACGTTCGGCCAGGGAGTTGGGCGGGCCGCTGCGGATCGCGCAATTTTCAGGCGCGCGCGCGTCGCTGGGTTTCGTGCCCTTCATCGATCTGATGGCGTTGATCTCGATAAACCTGGGCTTCATCAACCTGCTGCCGATCCCCTTGCTCGATGGCGGCCACCTGTTCTTCTACCTTGCCGAGATGGTGCGGCGGCGCCCGTTGCCCGCCAGGGCGCAGCAATGGGCGTTCAAATCGGGAGTCGTGATCCTGCTCGGCTTCATGATGTTCGTAACCGCGAACGACCTTGGCTCGCTCGGCCTGTGGCGAAGGGTGTCGAGCCTGGGGGGATGGGGTCGAGTCGAATAGCCGAACGTTGAAATTCCATCGCCAAGTCCCGATTTCGGATATTCGGAGACGATGGGATCGGCGGTGAATCACTATCATCTGTTCCAGACGGCGCACGGCTTTGCAGCCCTGGCGTGGAACGAGCGGGGTGTGACCAGCTTCCGCCTGCCCGCCCCGAGCGCGGAGGAAACGCGCCGTGCGCTGCTGCGCCGCTTGCCCGATGCGATCGAAACCGAGCCTTCGGCAGACATGGCGGGTTTGATCCAGGCGATAACACGCTATTTCGAGGGCGAGCGGAGCGACTTCGCCCATGTGCCGCTCGATCTGGGTCGGCAGGATTCTTTGTTCGCCAAAATTTACGACCTGGTGCGCCGACTGGGCTGGGGCGAAACCACGACCTATGGCGAGATCGCCCGTGCGCTGGGCGAGGGGCCGGAAGTGGCGCGCGACGTCGGCCAGGCGATGGCGCGCAATCCGATTCCCTTGATCGTGCCATGCCACCGCGTGCTGGCGGCGGGCGGAAGGATCGGCGGCTTCTCGGCACCGGGCGGCTCGAACGCCAAGGCGCGAATGCTCGAGCTGGAAGGCGTCGCACCCGAGCCCGCCGCGCCGGCCAAATCCTCCGCACAAGCCAGCTTCGGTTTTTGACCCTCCACGTGGCTTTCCTGGGATTTTGGGCTACCGATCTCGCCTGACGATCAGGGAGAGGCGTTGATGGCCGGTCCGCTCGAGGGCCTGAAGGTGTTGGAACTCGCGCGGATCCTGGCGGGGCCGTGGGCCGGGCAGACGCTCGCCGATCTTGGCGCAGACGTGGTCAAGGTCGAGAGTCCCGAGGGAGACGATACGCGCAGCTGGGGCCCGCCTTTCGTGGCGGCGGCGAATGGCGGCGATCTGTCCGCCGCTTATTTCCACGCCTGCAATCGCGGAAAAAGATCGGTCGTCGCCGATTTCACCACCGAGGAAGGCCGCGCGTTGGTGCGCAAGCTCGCCGCCTCCGCCGATGTCGTGATCGAGAATTTCAAGGTGGGCGGGCTCGCCAAATATGGTCTCGATTTCGAGAGCCTGAAGAGGATCAATCCGCAGTTGATCTATGCCTCGATCACCGGCTTCGGCCAGGACGGGCCTTATGCCAACCGCGCGGGCTACGACTTCCTGATCCAGGGCATGGGCGGCGCAATGTCGATCACCGGCGATCCCGATGGCCCACCGACCAAGACGGGCTTCGCGATGGCCGACATCTTTTCGGGTCTCTATGCGACGACCGGCATCCTTGCCGCGCTCCGCCGCCGCGACGAAACGGGGGAGGGCGCCTGGATCGACTGTGCGCTGATGGACAGTCAGGTTGCGGTGCTGGCCAACCAGGCGCTCGGCTTCCTCGTCTCCGGCCAAGTACCGAAACGGCTCGGCAATGCGCATCCCAGCATCGTGCCTTACGAGGTGTTCCCGGTCGCGGACGGACATATCATCGTCGCGGTCGGCAATGACGGCCAGTATCGGCGGCTGTGCGAAGTGCTGGGCAGGGCCGAGCTAGGCATCGATGCTGCCTATGCGACCAATCCCGCACGCGTCGAGAATCGCGTCGCGCTGATTGGGGCGCTGTCGGCACTGACGATAGAATGGGCGCGCGACGACCTGCTTGCGGAGCTTGAGAAAACAAGCGTGCCGGCGGGGCCGATCAACAGCATCGGCGAGGTGTTCGACGATGCGCAGGTGCGGCATCGCGGCATGCGGCTCGATCTGGTGTCGGAGGCTGCAGCGGACGGCTCGATCCCGGGCGTGCGGACGCCGCTGGTGATTGATGGCGTGCCAGCAGCGCATGCAAGCCCGAGCCCGCGCGTGGGTGAGCATCAGGCGGAGGTGCTTTCCGATCCGAATTGGCGCAGCCGGTAACTGCCGTCGTGCGGCAAAGCGGTCCGCATCTGCCGAGACCGATATCGTCAGGCAAGAGAATCCACGAGCCGCCTCCGGGCTTGTTCGGCTCGGCCAATCAGCATCTGGCAATTTAGTACGAATCGTACTATAGGCATCGGGAATGGAACGATGGTCACCGCATGACACCGCTCAGCTATGCGCTTCTTGGTCTGGTGCAGATGCAGCCCCGCTCGGGCTATGCGTTGCGGAAGGTGTTCGAGACGACTCCGCTGGGCGGCTATTCGAGCAGCCCGGGCAGCATCTATCCGGCGCTCAAGTCGCTGGAGAAGGCCGGATTGCTGGTGACGCGAGCGTCGCCCGGCGGACGCGGCAAAGGGCTTTATCATCTTACCGCCGAGGGCGGCCGCCTGCTGGAGGCGTGGCTTGCCGCGCCGATCGGCGACCTCGGCGAGGCGATGCTGCGCTTCGCTTTCCTGCGGGATGATGACCGCGATGCCATCCTCGCTTTCCTCGATGCGTTTCAGTCCGCGGCCGAGGGGAGGCGAGAGCGCGAAGAATATGCCCACCAAGGGGCGGATCGCGGTGGAGCATGGCCTGCGCCAATTGCGGGCGTCGGCCGATTGGGCCCGTTGGACGCGCGAGCAATATTCCACCGGTTAAACAGGGAGGGACGAGATGACAGGTCTGGCAAAGGACGCCGGCAAGACAATCCTGCTATGGATGCTGCTGGTGGTGGCTCAGTCTGTCGCGGGAGTGCTTTTCTTCCGCGATTTCGCTCCGTTTCCCAGCGATGGTCCGCTTGATGCGGGGCAGGCATTGTTGCTCGTCAACCTGATCGACGCGATCATCCTCGTTCTGTTGGCCGGTCGGGCCCGGTTGCGCGGATGGGCATTGGGGCTGATGCTGGGTGGGCTCTTGTTCGGCGTGCAGGTGTTTCAAGCCGAAATCGAGACGCTCATGTTCAACGGCGATATCCATATGTCCCGAGGCTTGCTGGTGGCGATCCTGTGGAGCGGATTACTGCGCGATGCGCTGGCTGTGATCGGTATCGCCTTGCTGTGGCGCGGACGGGGCGCGCTAGATGCCCAGGTTGAAGGGCTGGCGTGGAAAGCCCCCGCGATCGCGATCCTCTATGTGTTTTACCTGATCGATCAAACCGGGCTGCTGGCATTGCAATTCGGCCGCGGATTGATCTGGTCCGGGTTGGCGTGGCTGGTGCTGCGGAGCCTGTCGGGGCCCGTCTGGCGCACCGCATTGCTGACGGGACTGGCATTCAGCGGACTGATGATCCCCCAATTGCTCTTCCCTAATCCGCTTATGCCCTGGCCCGTGCGCGCGGTGCACATGGTTGAGGTCGGCATTTCCAACTTCCTGTTCGGCGCGTTGGCGATCTGGATCCTATGCTTCAGGATCGGCCGGGTAACCGCACCGGCCTGATTTACCCGCGAGCCCGCCTCCCGCGTGGAGGCGGGCTCGCGCCAATCAGACGATATGCACCGCCTTGGTGATCATATGGTTCTGGATGCCCTCGGGCCCATCCTCGGATCCGAAACCCGATTCCTTGACGCCGCCAAAGGGTGAATCGGGCCAGGTCAGGCGTACGCCGTTGATCGCGACCATGCCCGCTTCCAATTCCTCCGCGAGCCTGTTCTGGCGGCGGCC
Source organism: Sphingomonas sp. (assembly GCA_019508115.1). Lineage (GTDB taxonomy): Bacteria > Pseudomonadota > Alphaproteobacteria > Sphingomonadales > Sphingomonadaceae > Sphingomonas_I. The sequence continues at coordinate 8,629 of JAEKMC010000132.1, read as the reverse complement.
CTGTTCGGTGAAAGCATAGGCCGCGAGGCCGAAGGGCAGGCGGTTCGCCTCGGCGATCGCATCGTCGATCGTCTTGAAGGGGCGCAGCAAGGCGAGCGGGCCGAACGGTTCCTCATTCATTGCGCTCGCCTCCAGCGGCACGTCGGCGATCACGGTCGGCTCGAAGAAGAAGCCGCCGCCGTCGCGCCGCGCGCCGCCGGCCAAAAGCCTGGCGCCCGCCTTCTGCGCATTTTCGATCATGGCAGCCATAGCGTCGGGGCGGCGCGGATTGGCGAGCGGGCCCATGTGGGTGCCGCTCTCCAGTCCATTGCCGACCGTCATCGCGCGCGTGCGCTCGGCGAAGCCAGCGGCGAACTTCTCGTAAATCCCCTCCTGCACATGGAAGCGCGTAGGGGCGACGCAGACCTGGCCAGCATTGCGGAATTTATGCGTGACGAGCGTGTCGAGCGTCTTTTCGAGGTCGCAATCGTCGAACACGAGCACGGGCGAATGGCCGCCCAGCTCCATCGTCATCTTCATGACCGTGTCCGCGGCAAGCTTCATCAGCTGCTTGCCGACCGGCACCGATCCGGTGAAGCTCAGCTTGCGCGTGACCGGGGAGGCGAGCAGGTGGCGCGAAATCTGGTCGGGCACGCCGAACACGATTTGCGCGACATTGCCGGGCAGGCCCGCATCCTGGAGGCAGCGCATGACCTCGACTGCGCTGCCGGGCGTCTCCTCGCTCGGCTTCAAAATGATCGAGCAGCCCGCGGCGATGGCGGGTGCGATCTTGCGGATGACGTTGAGCGCGGGGAAATTCCACGCGCAGAAAGCGGCGACCGGGCCGACCGGCTGGTGCAGCACCATCGATCGCGTGCCTGACGGGCGCTGCATCACGCGGCCGAAGATGCGCATCGTTTCGCCGGCATGGAATTCGAGCAGGCCCGCGCCCGCGACCACTTCGCCCTTGGCCTCGGCGAAGGGTTTGCCTTCCTCGATTGTGACGATGCGCGCGATATGCTCGGCGCGCTCGCGGATCAGGGCGGCGGCCTTCATCATGATCGCGAAGCGCTGGTCGGCGGGCGTGACGCGCCACGTTTCGAAACCGCGTTGCGCGGCGGCGAGCGCGCGGTCGAGGTCGGCGATCGAAGCTACGGGAAGTTCGGCGAGCGTCTCGCCGGTCGCGGGGTTGAGCACCGCCTGCGCGGCACGACCATCGCCGCGCAGCCATTCGCCGTCGATATAGAGGCCCAATTTGGGATAGTCGGTCACGCGCACCACTCCTTGATCACGTCGCGTATATGGGGATGCGCGCGCCTGTATCCAGAGCGACGGACGGGGCAAGGGACATGAAAAAGGGCCGGCCGGCTTGCGCCGACCGACCCTTTTAAAAACTGTCGCCCCGGCGGAGGCCGGGGCCGCATGAAACAGCGGAATCGCGAACCTGCCGCGGCCCCGGCCTTCGCCGGGGCGACGGAGTTGGCGTTAGCTGCAGAAGCGGTTGATCAGGTTCTCCAGGCGCTCCTGGCGGCCCGAGCTGGGCTTGGGATTGAGATCCTTCTCCACCACCAGATCGGCGATGTCGGCGAGCGAGCCCTTGGCCACCGTCTGTCCGATCGCGCTGTCCCAGCCGGCATAACGCTCCTTCTTGAGCGCATCGAGCCGGCCGTCCTCGATCAAGGCGGCGGCATTGAGCAGCCCCTTGGCGATCACGTCGATCGCGCCGACATGGCCGTAGAACAGGTCGGCGGCGTCGATGCTCTGGCGGCGGACCTTCGAGTCGAAATTGAAGCCGCCGTCTTTGAAGCCGCCCGCGCGGAAGACTTCGAGCATCGCCAGCGTCATTTCCTCGACCGAATTGGGGAATTGGTCGGTATCCCAGCCATTCTGGTGATCGCCACGATTGGCGTCGATCGATCCGAAGATGCCGAGCGCATTGGCCATCGCCAGCTCATGCTCGAACGTATGGCCGGCAAGCGTGGCGTGGTTCGCCTCGATATTGACCTTCACCTCATTCTCGAGGCCGTAGGCCTTGAGGAAGCCATACACCGTCGCGGTGTCGAAGTCGTACTGGTGCTTGGTCGGCTCATGCGGCTTCGGCTCGATCAGGATCGTGCCGTTGAAGCCGATCTTGTGCTTGTGCTCGACCACCAGGTTGAGGAAGCGGCCAAGCTGGTCCAGCTCCTTCTTGAGGTTGGTGTTGAGGATCGTCTCATAACCCTCGCGGCCACCCCACAGCACGTAATTGGAGCCGCCGAGACGCTTGGTCGCATCGAGCGCCTGGCGCACCTGCATCGCGCCGAACGCGAACACTTCCGGATTGGGATTGGTCGCGCCGCCGGCGGCGAAGCGCGGATGACTGAACAGGTTGGCGGTGCCCCACAGCAATTTGACGCCGGTCTCGCCCTGCAGCCGTTCGAGGTCGTCGACCGCCTCGGCCAGATATTGGGTATGCTCGGCGGCGTTGCTCGCCATCGCCATCACGTCGACATCGTGGAAGCAATAGAAAGGCACGCCCAATTTCTTGATGAAGTCGAAGCCCTCAGCACGCTTCCACGCCGCGGCCTTGCTGTCCATCGCGCCCGCGAGCCACGGACGGCCGAAGGTCGGCGCGCCGAAAATGTCGAGGCCGTTCCACGAGAAAGTATGCCAGAAGCAGACGGCGAAGCGCAGATGGTCTTCCATCCGCTTGCCCATCACCACCCGATCCTTGTCGTAGAAGCGGTAGGAGAGTTCGTCGGTCGAATCCGGGCCCTTGAAGGCGATCGGCGCGATATCGGCGAAATAGGTGGGTTGGACGGACATTACTGGCCTTTCATTTTCGGGCTGATGTGGGGGTAAGCTTCGCGGAACGCCGCCTTTTTCGGCGCAAGAAGATCGATATCGGCAGCCTGCGGCTCTACAACGCGCTCCACCGGGGGAGGGGCACAAATTGCTGCCGGATCGGCCTTGTCTACCGCAACCTGCGCGAGACGGGCAGCCCCAAGTGCGGGGCCGACTTCGCCGCCTCGCAGATAGACGAGCGGGGTTTCGACCGCCGCGCTGATGATCCGGCCCCAATAAGCCGAGCGCGCGCCGCCGCCGATCACCGACAATTGTGAAACCTGCGTGCCCGCATCGCGCAAGGCGTCGAGCCCGTCGGCGAGCGCGAAAGCAACGCCTTCGAGTACAGCCTGCGCGAGCGTGCCCGCCGTCGTCTCATAATCCAGGTTGAGGAAGGCGCCGCGGACCAGCGCATCGTTGTGCGGCGTGCGTTCGCCCGAAAGATAGGGAAGGAACACTTCCTTGCCACGCGCCGGCCCGGTGCTTTCGGCACGGGTGAAAAGCTCGGGCGCATTGGCCGCGCCGGTCAGCTTGGCGACCCAGTCGATGCACGCCGCGGCGCTCAGGTGGACCGACATCTGATGCCACATTTGCGGCAGGCAATGGCAGAAAGCGTGGACCGCGCGGCCGGGATTGGGGCGGAAATCCTTGGTCGCGATGAAGATCACGCCCGAAGTGCCGAGCGACAGCAAGGCATCGCCGTCCGACACCACGCCCACGCCGACCGCGCCCGCGGCATTGTCGCCGCCGCCGCCGACCACTGGAACCGGGGCCATGCCCCACAATTCGGCGATCTCCGGGCGCAGCATGCCCGCAATCTGCGACCCCTCGAACAGGCGCGGCATATGGCTGCGGGTGAGGCCCGTCGCGGCGAGCAATTCGTCGCTCCAGTCCCGCTGCTGGACATCGAGCCACAAGGTGCCGGCGCTGTCGGACATGTCCGACGCCTTTTCACCCGTCATGCGCAGGCGGACATAATCCTTGGGCAGCAGCACGGTGCGGACCTGGTCGAAGATTGCTGATTCGTGCTTGCGCACCCAGGCGAGCTTGGGCGCGGTGAAGCCCGGCATGGCGAGGTTGCCCGCGATGGCGTGCAGATGCGGCACCGCCGCCTCCATCTCCTCGCATTCCGCGTAAGAGCGGCCGTCGTTCCACAAGATAGCGGGGCGCAGCGGCTTGTCCGCCGCGTCGAGCAAGGTCGCGCCGTGCATCTGCCCTGCAATGCCGATGCCGCGCACCGACCGACGCACCGCTGGATCGATCGCGCGGACCGCGGCCTCGGTCGCCGCCCACCAATCGTCCGGCGCTTGCTCCGACCACAAATCGTGCGGACGCGAGACGGTGAGGGCGGCGGTGCCCTGGCCGGCGACGTTGCCGTCGGCCGAGATCACGACCGCCTTCACGCCGGACGTGCCGATATCGATACCCAGAAACATGGAAAATCAGGCCCTCAATCGACGAATGGGTTGATGGTCTTGATCGTGCCGTCTGGATTGAAATGCAGCTCCGTCACCTTGACGTTGCGGAGGTGATTTTTGTTCGAGATCTGCGTGTCGGCATAGAAGAGCCACCATTTGCCGTCCGCCTTGATGATCGAGTGGTGCGTTGTCCAGCCCTGAACCGGCTGCAATATGTGACCCGTGTAATGGAAGGGGCCGTATGGGCTCTTGCCGATCGCGTAGTTCAGGAAATGCGTGTCGCCGGTCGAATATGTATAATAATATTTGCCGTCACGCTTGAACATCCATGACGCTTCAAAGAATCGCTTGTCGTGCTGGCCGCCCAGCACCGGCCTGCCGTTGGTGTCGAGGATCACCGCGTCGCGCGGCTTTTCAGCCAGCTGCTTCATATCTGGGGTCATGCGCGCGACCTTGCCCGACAAAGCGGGCTTGTCGTCCTGGTGGAGGTCGGTGTCCGATCCGTTGGGATCGAATTTGCCCGTCGCCCAGCGCTGAAGCTGGCCGCCCCAGATGCCGCCGAAATACATGTAGGACTTGCCGTCGTCGTCGGTGAAGACCGCCGGATCCATCGAATAAGCGAGCTTGATCGGCTGCGGCTCGGCCTTGAAAGGCCCCATCGGGCTCTTCGACGTGGCAAGGCCGATGCGGAAGGTGCCGAGGCCGTGCTTGTCCTTGTTTTTGTCGCGCACCGGAAAATAGAGGAAGTAGGTGCCGTTCTTGTAGGCGGCGTCGGGCGCCCACATCTGCTTCGACGCCCAGGGGACATCCTTCACATCGAGCGCCACCGGGCCGACCTTCACCGGCGCGCCGACATGGTCCATTTCGAGCACGCGATAATCATGCATCGCATATTCGCTGCCGAGATCGTCATCGGGGATATCGGTCGGCACGTCATGCGAGGGATAGACATAGATCTTGCCGTTGAAGACGTGCGCCGACGGATCGGCGGTGAAGATCGACGAGACCAAAGGTTGCGACAGGTAATGGTGCCCCTCGGGCGAAACGGTCGGCACCACGGGATCCGCGGCCAGCAGCGGCAGCGGTATCAGGGAAAGTGCCAGCGCGAGCCGGCCCAGCGTCGAATTTGCCATATGCCCCTCCAAGGACTGTGTTCTTTTGGCGGCTGATATCCCGAACCGCGCGTGAACGGGATACCTGTTAGCGCTACCAATACCCCGAAGGCGCGTCAATATTGCGTCTTGTTCAGAATAATGCACCAAATCGTTTCGGAAACGTGCGATCCTGTGTAGGTTCCTTGTCCTTAGTCACTGGACGGAGAAGGTGCATGGCCGATACCAAGAATGCTGGCAGCAAGCCCGCCGCCGCCAAGAAGACCACTAAACCAAAGGCCGCTGCGAAGCCCAAGGCAGCTGCGGCAGTCAAGCCCGCGACCGCAGTCAAGGCGCCGGCCAAGACTGCGGCCAAGCCTGCCGCGGCCAAGGCCGTGACGAAACCGGCAACCAAGGCCGCCGCTCCAAAGACCCCCGCGAAGGTCGCGGCCAAGCCAACGGCGAAGCCGGCCGTCAAGACCGCGCCCAAGGCCGCCGCCAAAGCCGCACCGAAACCGGTCGCCAAGGCAGCAGTGGCGCCCAAGCCCGCCGCGAAGGTCGCGAGCAAGCCGAAAGCCGTCGCAAAGCCGAAGGCGGCCGCCAAGCCCAAGGCGAAGACCGCTCCCAAGCCCGCCGCTGCTCCCAAGGCCGCCGCTGCTCCCAAACCCGCGGCTACTCCCAAGGCGGCCGCTACTACCCCCAAAGCTGCTGCTGCACCGCAGGCGGCTGCGCCCGCGACCGCGCCAGCGGCGTCCAAGTCCTCACCGGTTTCGGCCAAGCAGGTTGCGGCCGGCGCTGGCGTGATCGGCGTGATCGCGGGTGCATTCGCGGCGTTGTTCGGCCGCAAGAAAGGCTGATTGGGGGCATTAACCCCGAATATTCGTGAAGCGGGCGGCGCGATTGTCTAATCGACCGGTCATGGCCCTGGCGCAGCCCGCTTCCACCTCTTTTTTCGCGTTGAGCTCGGACGAGGTGCGCCTGTTCGTGCGCGCCTGGATGCTGGGCTTCCTGGTCGCGCTGCTGATTATCGGCTGACGATTAGAGCGATTTCGAGCCGGATGTTATCATTCGGCGACTCGGAAATCGCGGAGAAACAATAAGCTGGAGCGAGCTCTAGCGTTTGCGCGGCGGGTTGCTTTCGCGCAGCTTGTCCGGGCAATCGATGCCGTCGCAGGCAATGTGCAGCCGCCACGACAGGATTGCGGCGCCCAGGCACATCGCCGCCACCGCGAGCAGGGCTTCCACCACCGAGAAGCCCAGATTGGCGAAGACGATCGCCCCGACCGCCCCGACCACCATCGCGCCCGAATTGACGATATTGTTGGCGGCGACCGTGCGCGCGGTATGGTCGCTTTCGACCGTGGTGGTGAGGAAGGCGTAGAGCGGCACCACGAACATGCCGCCCGTCACCGAGACGCCCAGCAAGCCGAACGCGATTAGTGGCGCGTCGCGATGATGCGCGAATTGGGTGAGGTTGTAGAGCTTGCCGTCGACAGCGGGAGTCCATTGTTGGGCCGCGACCACCATCACCAGCACGAAAACCGCCATGCCGAGCACCGAAGCGGGCGCGTAGCGCGCGGACACGCGGCCGTTGAGCAACCGGTTGACCAGCACCGATCCGATCGCGACGCCGATCGAGAAGATGGCGAGGAACAGGCTCGCGACCTGTTTATCGGCGGTGAAGACGTTCTTCACCAGCGGCGGGAATTCGATCACCAGCACCGCGCCGATCATCCAGAAGAAGCTGATCGACAGAATCGCCAGGAACAGGCGCGGAATATGCAGCGTCGCCGAGACGAGCTGGATCGAGGCGCGCACGATGTGGAGGTCCATCGGCGGCTTCTCGCCAGGCGGCGGCGCCGGTGGCACGCCACGCGCGGTGAGCCAGCCGATTCCGGCCACGCCCAGGACCATCAGGGCGGCACCCTGCGCATTGATGAAACCCGCCAGGATCGTGCCCGCGAGGATCGCGATATAGGTCCCGGCTTCGACCAGGCCGGTTCCGCCCAGAACCTCCTCGCGCGTCAGATGCTGCGGCAGAATCGCATATTTGATCGGGCCGAAGAAGGTCGAGTGCACGCCCATGGCGAGCACCGCGCCCAGCATCAGCGGGACCGCGGCGACGACCAGGCCGGCCGAGCCAAGCAGCAGCCCGGCGGCGCCGACCACCATGATCGCGATTTCCGCGGTCTTGATGATGCGGACGATTCGGGCCTTGTCATGGCTGTCGGCGAGTTGCCCTGAGAGAGCCGACAGCAGGAAGAAAGGGAGAATGAAGAGGCCGGTGGCGATCGCGCTGAACGCGGCTTCCTTCTTGGCGTCCGAATAGATCGAATAGGTCGCGAACAGGACCATCGCCTGCTTGAACAGATTGTCGTTGAAGGCGCCCAGAAACTGGGTCGCGAACAAAGGCAAGAATCGGCGCTCGCCCAAAAGCCGGAATGATGCGGTCATTTACAGGCGCAGGCGTCGCTGGTCTTACTCACGGGCAGGGCTCATAGACGATCCTATGCGCGAACTCCAACAGCCCGCTTCGGACCCAGTTGATCCGGCTGTCCACAACGGCCCCGTGGTGGAGACGATGCGGTTGATTCTACGGCAGAATCGCCCCTCCGACCTGGACGATCGGATCGCGATCACCAGCGATCCCGATTTCATGCGGTTCGTCGGCGGCGTCTATGACCGGCAGGAGAATTGGTCGCGCATCATGCGCTATATCGGCCATTGGGTCTGCTTCGGTTTCGGCCTGTTCGCGGTCGAGGAGAAGGGGACGGGGCGCTATGTCGGCAATGTCGGGCTGGCGCGATTCGAACGCGGTCTGGGCGCAGATTTCGATTCCTATCCCGAGTGCGGCTGGATGGTCGCGCAATGGGCCGAAGGGCGGGGCTATGCGACCGAAGCGATGAGCGCCGCGCTCGCCTGGTATGAACGGCACTTCGGTTCGGGGCGGCAGGTCTGCATGATCGACCCGACCAATACCGCATCGTTGCGGCTGGCGGAGAAGCTCGGCTTCAGGCCGTATCGCGAGGGACTGATCCGCGGCGACGTCGTATTGCTGCACGAACGCAACGCCCCTCCCATTGCACGCTAACCCGCGCTAGGGTCCGCGCCGATGCTGACCTTGCCCAACATCCTCACGCTGTCGCGCATCGTGGCAATGCCAGTGATGGTGCTGCTGCTGTGGCACCCGAGCGCGTGGGATTATGCGCTCGCTTTCGGTCTCTATGTGCTGGTCGCGATCACCGATTATTTCGACGGTTATCTCGCCCGCGCGCAGGGGACCGTTTCGAAGCTCGGCATCTTCCTCGATCCGATCGC
>JAEKMC010000131.1 GCA_019508115.1 Sphingomonas sp. | reverse complement strand
CGTGGCTATGGCGCGTCTCGATCCGCTCGCTTGTCCAGCGGGTGACGGCGCCGTTTCGATCGATCAGCACGTCGGTGAGCGCCTTGCCGGGAAGATGCCCACTCTTGGCAAGCACGGCGATTCCGTGCCGTTCCGCCAATGCGCGTGCGGCGAGTTCGAGTTGTGATTCACTCTCGACGGCAAGGCCCGTCAGCGCGGCCAGTTCGGGTGCGTTAGGGGTGATCAATGTCGCGATCGCCATTAGTCGCTCGAACGCCGCGACGGTGCCTGCGTCAGCGAGAATTGCCCCCGAGGTGGCAATCATCACCGGATCGAACACCACGGGTAACGCCCTCCCCCCTGATGGGGGAGGGAGGGGAGAGGGGGAAAAGAAGTTCGCAATCGCACCCGCTATCTCGGCCGATCCGATCATCCCGATCTTGACCGCATCCACGCCAATATCGCTGATCACCGCGTCGATTTGCGCCAGCACCACATCGGCGGGCACGGGCATGATTTGGCTCACCCCCAGCGTATTCTGCGCGGTGATCGCGGTAATGGCGGTCATCGCATGGCCGCCGAGCATCGTGATCGTCTTGATGTCGGCCTGAATGCCCGCGCCGCCGCCCGAATCCGATCCCGCGATCGAGAGTATGCGCGGAAGGGTCACGCCGCCTTTTTGACCGCGTCGCAGATGCGATCGACCACCGCATTGACCTGCGCCTCGTCCTCGCCCTCGGCCATGACGCGGATCAGGGGCTCGGTGCCGGACTTGCGGATGACGAGGCGGCCTTTGCCGTCCAATTCCTTCTCCGCCTCGGCGATGACCTTCTTCACCTTGTCGTCCTCGAGCGGCTGGCCGCCGGTGAAGCGGACATTCTTGAGCAGCTGCGGCAGCGGATCGAACAATTTGAGCAATTGGTGCGCGGGCTTGCCGCTTTCGACCAGGGCGGCCAGCACCTGCAGCGACGCGATCAGCCCGTCGCCGGTGGTGGCGTAATCGGACAGCACGATATGGCCCGATTGCTCGCCGCCGATATTGTAGCCGCCCGCGCGCATCGCCTCGACCACGTAGCGGTCGCCCACAGGGGTACGGTGCAGCGAGATGCCCTGTCCCCACAGGAAGCGTTCGAGCCCGAGATTGGACATCACCGTCGCGACGATACCGTCGCCCTTGAGCGTCTTGTCGCGCGCGGCGGAAAGCGCGATCAGCGCCATCAGCTGGTCGCCATCGACGATCCGGCCCTTGTCGTCGACCACGATCAGCCGATCGGCGTCGCCATCGAGCGCGATGCCGAGGTCGGCGCGCGTCTCGACCACCTTGGCCTGAAGCGCAGCGGGCGCGGTCGATCCGACCTTGTCGTTGACGTTGGTGCCGTTGGGCGTGACGCCGATCGCGATCAGCTCCGCGCCAAGCTCCCACAACGCATCAGGCGCGACCTTGTAGGCTGCGCCGTGCGCGCAATCGATCACGATCCGCAGCCCATCCAGACTGAGGTGATCGGGGAAGGTCGATTTTGCGACCGAGATGTAGCGCCCTTGCGCATCGTCGACGCGCCGCGCGCGGCCGATTTGCTCGGCCGGCGCGAGCGTGACCTTGCCGTCTATCGCTTTCTCGATCTTCGCCTCGGTTTCGTCCGAAAGCTTATAACCGTCGGGTCCGAACAATTTGATGCCATTGTCGACATAGGGATTGTGGCTGGCGGAGATCATCACGCCCAGGTCGGCGCGCATCGATTTGGTCAGCATCGCGACCGCGGGCGTCGGCATCGGCCCGACCAGCACCACGTCCATGCCCACGCTGGTGAAGCCCGCGGTCAGCGCGCTTTCCATCATATAGCCCGAAAGCCGCGTATCCTTGCCGATCAGCACGCGATGGCGATGCTTGCCGCGCACGAAATAAGCGCCGGCCGCCTGGCCGACCTTCATCGCGATCTCGGCGGTCATCGCACCTTCGTTGGTGCGCCCGCGAATGCCATCGGTGCCGAAATATTTGCGTGCCATCGAAACCCGTCCGTTGCTTGGGCTGCGCTCTTACAGCGGATCGGGGGCGGGTGGCAAAGGCGCCGCTATCCAACAGGTCGACGCCGGCGGTCTCCCGCCGGCGCCGTCCCGTTCAATCGCGCTGCTGTCCGGTGAAGGTCAGCAGCAGCTGAACCAGGTTGATCAGGTTGAGATAAAGGCCGAGCGCGCTCATCACCTGGAGCTTCTCGGCGGCCTGCGTGCCCGCGAAAGCGAGATATTCCGACTTCGCGCGCTGCGTGTCCCACGCGGTCAGGCCGACGAACACCGCCACGCCCACCAGCGATATGATCAGGTGCAGGGTGGTGGAGCCGAGGAAGATGTTCACCAACGAGGCCACGACCACCCCGATCACGCCCATCATCAGGAAGCTGCCCCACGAACTGATGTCGCGGTTGGTCGTGTAGCCCCACAGGCTGATCGCGGCGAACATGGCCGCCGCGATCAGGAACGTCTGGGCGATGCTGATCCCGGTGAAGACCAGGAACAGGCTGGCGAGCGACACGCCCATTAGTGCGGAGAAGCCGTAGAAGGCGGCCCGCGCGCCGTTGGTGGTCATCCGCTCGATCCGGAACGAAAAGAACATCACGAAGGCGAGCGGCGCGAGCATCGCCACCCATTTGAGCGGCGTGCCGAAGATGGCGGCCGCCAATGCGGGCGTGTGGGCTACGCCGAACGCGACCGCGCCGGTGACGACCAGGCCCAGCGCCATGATGCGGTAGATACCGACCATGTGGCGCTTGAGCCCGGCATCATAGTGCACGATCTCCACCGCGTGAGGCGGCTTGGTCTGCCAGATATTGTCCATGACTTCAGGCTCCCGCTCGCGCCGGCCGGGTCGGAGCCGGCCGGAAGCGCTTGAACACTTTGCGCGCCAGGCGGCGCAGCTCGGCAGCCTCGGGCACGTGCCGGAAAAGCTGGTCCTTGACCGCGAGCCGCTGCTTCTTGAGCCGCGTCAGGCGGAGATGATCGGGGATACGGCGACCCAGCTCACGGCGGATTTCCCGGTTGAGCATCCGGTGGGTCGCGATCAGGCGCTCGATAAGCGCGTTCATAAGTTCCTCCATCGAAGTTGCTTCGATCGAGGCGCCGGGGCTGGGAGGGGGACCATGAGGGTCAATCCGAACCTGCACCGAGCGCGCTCGATGCGGTCCGACATCACGGGGCTTGGGAAAGCCGCCGCCAGAGGGGCCCGGTCCGCAGAAGGGGTGTTAGGCCGAGTCGGCTTACAGGAGGATGAACGGAGCGTGGAATGGATTGCTTCCCCCGGCTTTCGCCGGGGTCGCAATGACGATTCGGAAACTTAGCGCCTAGGGTGGTTTTCGGTTTGATTGAAGGGGGCTCCCTCTCCGCGGCGGGGAGAGGGCTGGGGTGAGGGGGAGCGAGCCGCAGGCGAGCGCCTGGCCCCATCGTGCGGGACACCCTCACCCAACCCTCTCCCTCTAGAGGGAGAGGGCTTTCGCCATCGATCCCTCCTTAGCGAAAACGGCTCTAATGTTCGTAAGCCTTGGGCAGCACGCCTTCCTGCGGATTGAGATAGCGGTCCCTGAGCCGCGTCTGGCGGCTGGTCATCGGCTGGGCCACGCCGTCGATCCACACCGCGAGCGGCGCCGAGGACAGTTCGAGCGGGTCGCCGTCCCAGATCACCACATCGGCGCGGCGGCCGGGGCGAAGCGAGCCGATCTCGCCATCCAGCCCCAGCGCCACGGCCGGGCGGGAGGTGATGGTGGCGAAGGCGGTGCCCCAGTCTAGCCCGGTCATGCCCGGCACGCGCGCGATACCGACCAGATTGCCGGCATATTGTCTGAGGTTGCGCTGCCCACCCTCGGTCGAGACGTCGACGGAGGAAATGGCAACGGTTACGCCGGCTTGCTCCATCCGTCCGACGTTAGATTCGGTCGCGGCGGTGCGTTCGAACGCCGCGGGAAGGTCGGCGAGCGCGGCGGCGATCACGGGCACGTGCGCGCCAGCGATCTTTGGCGCGACCATCCAGCCCTCGCTCGCGCCGAGCAGCACGAGCTTGAGATTGGGGTAGGTCTGCTTGAGCGAGAGCACCTGCAGGATATCGCTCGCACGTTCGACATGGACGACAAGCGGCATGCGCCCTTCGACCACCGGTAGCAAAGCCGTCGCATCGGCGCGCGTGATCAGCGCATCCTTGCTGTCGCCGCCGCGCGATGCCGACCGGGCGGCTGCGAGCGCGTCGTGCAGCATGACATAAGACGCAGGACGGCTGCCGATATGACTCGCGCCGTCCTCGCCCAGTTCGGCATATTGGAAGGCGCGCGCCTTGGTCACGGGTGCGTCGTCCGCGCCGGTGTCGATCACCGCGCCCTGCCCCGCGAACACGCTGTTATTCGCCTCGGGCGACACCACCGCGCGCGTGACGCCCCAGGTGCGGTCGACCGCGATCGACTGGTTGGCGGGGTTGATCGCGGTCGAGACGTCGATCGCGGCATTGAACACCGATTTGCCGGCCGCGCCGTCATAGGTTTCCTCAATGCCTTCGCCGTCGACGATCCCCTCGCTGGTGAAGCCCGCGACCAGGCCGGCCGCGACCCACTTGCCCTGCGCATCCACCACGCGCGCGCCGGCGGGCACCGCGACATTGGCGCCGGCGGCGATCACGCGTCCGTCGCGGATCACGACCGTCCCGTTGGCAATGGGCTGCGACCCGTCGCCGATCGCGACCGTGCCGCCGGTGATGGCGATCGTTTCGGCATGCGCTGTTCCGCACAGCAGAGCAGCAGCGCAGAGAAGAAGCCGCTTCATTTCACGTCTCCTTCGCCGGGCTGGCCGAGTTCGAAATCGGAGACCGGCCGTCGTTTGGGATCATGCGCGTCGTAGAGCAAAGCGCCGTCGACCCAGACCTTGTCGGGGCGGGTATAGACGCTCAACGGATTGCCGTTCCACAGCACCACGTCCGCCATCTTGCCGGGCTTGAGGCTGCCCGTCTTATCCGCGATGCCGAGCGCCTTGGCCGGATTGTAGGAGAGCCATTCCCACGCCACTTCGTCGGGGATGACGATGCCCGCGCGGCGGCCCGCCGCCTGCGCCTTGGCGACTTCCTGGTTGAGGCGCTGGATGCCATTCTCGTCATCCGAGTGGATCATCGCGCAGGTGCCGGTCTTCTGCAGGATGGCGAGATTTTCCGGGATCCCGTCATAGGATTCCATCTTGAAGCCGTACCAGTCGGCCCAGACCACCGCGCAGATGTCATTGGCCTTGAGCAGGTCCGCGACCTTGTAGGCCTCGACTCCGTGATGGAAGGCGGTGACGTGATAGCCGAACTCCTTCGACATATCGATCACGTTGGCCATTTCGTCGGCGCGGTAGCAATGGTTGTGGACCAGGATCTTGCCGTCGAGCACGCCCGCGAGCGTGTCCATCGCCAGGCTGCGCGCGGGCGGATCGCCGCCCTCTTTTTCATATTTGTCCCAGCGGCGCCGATATTCGACCGCCTGCTGCCAGGTCGCGCGATCGACCGCGATATTGCCCATGCGGGTCGACGGCTCGCGGCCCTTGGCGCCGTAGACGCGCTTGGGATTTTCGCCGCACGCCATCTTGAAACCATAAGGTGCGCCGGGGAATTTCATGCCTTGCGTCGTGCGCGCATAGACATTCTTCACGACCACCGAACGCCCCCCCATCAGATTGGCCGAGCCGGGCAGGATCTGGAGCGTGGTTACGCCGCCATTGGCAAGCGCACGGCTGAAGCCCGGATCCTGCGGCCACACGCTATGTTCGGCCCAGACCTCGGGCGTGGTCGGCGAAGTCGCTTCATTGCCGTCGGACAAGGCCTTGACCGCGGGCGAGGGATAATCGCCCAAATGGCTGTGGACGTCGATCACGCCCGGCGTGACCCATTTACCCGTGCCGTCGATCACGGCCGCGCCGGAGGGCACGGCGAGGTTGCGCCCGATTGCCTGGACTTTGCCAGCCGCGAACAACACCGAGCCGCCGTCGATCCGTCCACCCTCGCCATCATAGATGGTGACGTTGGTGATGAGCGTGGGGGTGCCGGGATAGGCATGATAGGTCGAGGGGAAGGGATCGGCCTTCCATGGCTCGACCACGCGCTCGTCCGACGGCCTAGCGCTCGCGGAGCGCGGCGGGGCGTTTCCGGCGCAACCGGCCAGCAGGAGCAAAGCGCCGAACGCCACTGATTTTTGGGACATCATTTCCCCCTTTTTGACGGCCACCCGGGAAGCAACCGTCGGTTTCTCAATCCACGCCGTGCATCAGTTTCTTGAGCAACGGCGAAATCACCAACAGCACCACACCCGCGCCGATCGTCATCAGGCCACCCGTCTGGAAGGTGCCCAGATAGGTATGGAGGCTGAGCTCGGGATTGGTGATCTGGCCGCCGACCGTCTTGACCGATGCCATCTGCGCCGCCGCGCCGGCAAGATATTCGCCGACCGAGATGGACAGGAACCACACCCCCATCATCATGCCGACGATGCGGGCGATCGACAGTTTGGTGATCATCGAAAGCCCGACCGGTGAGATGCACAATTCGGCGATCGAATGGAGGAAGTAGGTTAGCACCAGCCACCAAAGCGAAATGCGGAAAGCCGCGTCCGCGGTCGATCCGGCCCAGGGCAGCACGACGAAGCCGAGGCCGACAAGCATCAAGGCCATGGCGAACTTGACCTGGATCGACGGCTCCCATCCGCGTTTGGCCAGACTGATCCAGAGCCACCCCATCACGGGCGAAAACAGGACGACGGCAAGCGGATTGAACTGCTGCGTCGCCGCCGCTGACATATGGAAGCCGAAGAGTTCGAGCGTGGTGTTGCGGTCCGCGAACAACGTCAGCGATGAGGCTGCCTGTTCGAACAAGGCCCAGAAGGTGACGTTGAAGATGACGAGCAGAATCGCAGCGAGCATCATCTGAAACTCGGCCCTGCTCCCCGCGCGCCACGCCCAGATCGGAATGCCGATCACCGCGCCCAGGAAGATGAACAGCAAGGCCTTGCCGAGCATCGGGGTCGCGATCAGATAGCCGATCACGCCCGTCCCCGGCTCCGCCGCCGGCGTCGTCATCACATTGCTGAAGATCAGCCAGAAAAGTCCTGCCGAGGCGAGTGAGAGCAGATAGATCAAAGGCGCGCGATCGCGCCCCGCCTGCACCGGCGGCTCGCCATAGCCGGCGAGGCGGCCCCCATCGAACTGCAGCATCGCATAAGCGACCAGCAGCACCGCCGAGACGACCAGGAACCCCGCCCACCAGCCGAAATGATCGACCAGGAAGGGGCACATCGCCTGGCCGAGGACCGAGCCGATATTGATGCCCGCATAAAAGATGGTGAAACCCGCATCGCGGCGCCGGTCGCCGGGCTCGTAGAGCGTGCCGACGACGGTCGAGATATTGGGTTTGAAGAAGCCGTTGCCGACTACAACCAAGCTGAGCCCGAACAGCAATAAGGCGAGGTGGAACGGCGAGCGAACCGCACCGGGCTTGAAATCGCCGGCCGAAACGGTGCGCGCGACCTGGCCGTCCTCCGCAAGCAGCTGGACCGACCCGTCGGGCAAGCCATGCAAGGTGAGATCCTGACCGTTGATGGTGACGGTCTGACTGCCGGGATCGCCCATCGGCGAAGCGGCCTGTGCCTGGGTCACGTCATAGCGCTGGCCCTGGATTGTCGCATAAGGCTTAGCCTGCTCGCCGCCGAAGCAGAGCAGGAAATAGCCGACCGCCATCACGATCGCGCCGAACTTCACCGCGCGTTTCGAGCCGAGATAGCGGTCGGCGAGCAGGCCGCCGACCACCGGGGTCAGGTAAACCAGGCTGAGATAGCCGCCGACGACCCCGTTCGCTTCATGGTCGGCCAGCAGGAAATGCTTGGTGAGATATAATACGAGCAAGGCCCGCATGCCGTAAAAGCCGAACCGCTCCCACATCTCGATCGAGAAGAGCCGGGCAAGCTGGCTCGGATGGCCGAGCCAGGTGCGTCCGGCCCAGGGGTTGATGTGGCTGATATCCGGCTGGGCGGGCGAAGCGTCGGTGGGGGTCTCCATGCGGACCTTGTCTTTCTTGGGGCGCTCGAAGGCGCGGCATGGCGGTGGAGACTAGCTCGGAAATTGCGCGTGGGAAGAAGATTGTTGCGCAACAATCCCCGCCACGGGGAGCCGCGTCGGATATTCTCTCCATCGCGCGTCCCTGCTAGGCGCCGGGCCATGTTCAACGACCTTTCCTCTCCCGCCGCTTTGATGGCGACGCGCCGTTCCGGCAAACCGCGCGATCTGGGCAAGCCCGGCCCGAGTGCCGAGCAGCTCGATCGCATCCTGACGGCCGCGACACGCACGCCCGATCATGGCAAGCTTGGCCCCTGGCGTTTCGTGATCGTGCCCGAAGACAGGCGTGACGCCTTCCATGCGCTGCTCGAGCGTGCCTACCGCGCCGAACGGCCCGAAGCCGGAAAGGTCGAAATGGAGGCGGTGCGGCAATTCGCCTATCAGGCGCCGACGCTGGTCGTCGCGCTCTCCACTCCCGCGCATGCCAGCCATATCCCTATCTGGGAGCAGGAATTGTCGGCGGGCGCCGCCTGCATGAACCTGTTGATCGCCACCCATGCCGAAGGGCTGGCGGGCGGCTGGCTGACCGGATGGGCGGCCTATTCGGACATGGTGCGCGATGCCTTCGGCCAAGCCGGCGAGCGCATCGCGGGCTTCCTGTTCCTGGGCACGCCGACCCGCGAATTGGAGGAACGCCCCCGCCCCGAACGCGATGCCGTCGTGAAAGTCTGGCAGGGCTAGTCCAAGGGGCGCCTGGCGCGGCGGCAAGGTCCGCGGCGCTGCCGACAGTCGCGCTTTTCTGGCCTTGTGCGCCAGACTGACCCGGTAAACGGCTGTGAATAAACGGCTTAACGGAAATCCGATTGCGTCGCCGCGTCGTCCGCCAAGCCGTAGTCGTTCGGCCATTTGGAGGTTGGGAGATGGAATGTACCGAACAGGCGATCTATCGATGGAAGCATCGAGGCGAAATTCCTGTCGAGCGGCTCCGAACGGCTATGATGCCAGTGATGGAAGCGCGGCGATGCAATGACATGTTCGAGCGGGCCGAGTGAGAAGCGCACATTTGCGTGCAGGAGAAAGCCCCAGATCGTGCCCACGATCACGAGCAATATCGCGGGCAAATTACCCTCGGCGGCATGACTGCCCGCCAAGCCAAGTGCATAAAGCGGCACCAATCCGCACAGCCGCGTAAAGACGATATCGACCGGATGCGCGTGCGTATTGATCAGCCAATCCAGCTGGCCAGGGGCATGATGCACGGCATGAAACCGCCACAGAAAAGGCCAGGCGTGGGTGAGCCGGTGGCCCCAATAGAAGCCGACCTCTCCGATCAGGAAGACCGCTGCCAGCTGAAGCGCAAGTGGAAACCCGGCGATCCAGGCGAAGTATTCCGGCGGCAGCATTTGGCGGCTGACGGCAACGACGAACGCCATCGGCGTGCCAAGCAACAAAGCGGGTAAAAGGCTATTCAGGAAATAGAGACCGAGATCCTGTACCAAATCGAGCCGGCGGTTTTGCTCCCGCAATGCAAAAAAGCGCTCCAGCGGCACGAAGATCGCGGCCAAAATGGCGAGCCAGATTGTCAGCCGCACGGTGTCGACGACAAGGGACAATAACAGCTTGGTCATCGAACCAGCCTAGCGGCATTTCCTAAACGAACGATGGGTAGCCGCTCCAAAGTGACTACCCATTTTGCTCGCATAGATGCTCCGGATAAGGCGCCGATTTTAATAGGCGCGGTTGAAGCTGACCGCGCGGCGACGGCGCAGGGCGGCCCCAGTCGCGCCAAAGCCAAGGATCATCAGCGCCCAGCTCGCCGGCTCAGGCACGGCACCGTGCGCTTCCATCGTCACGCCGTCCAGCAGCGAGAAGGGCGGCACCCCTTCCGGCGTGCCGTGGGCGAGGAATGAAAGAAGCTGGCTGCTGCTCGTCGCCGTAAAGGTGAATGTTTCTTGCCGCCATCCGGTGAAGCCATGATTGCCGTTCGAGAGAATTGCGGTCGATTGATGCTCGTTGCCGAGGCTGACATCCCACTGTTCGGTGTTGGGCCCGTCGAATCCCTCCTGCTGGGCGCCCGCCCACCAGAAGGAGACGTCATATTGCTTGCCGGCGACGAGGCCGCCGATCGTCTGGGAAATAGCGTCGACGCCATAGGCACCGTCGGCGCCGATGAAGTTGCCGCCAGCCGGGCTTGCGCCGGTAAGACCATTGGCGGCGCCGTTGCCCGGACCCCAAAGCTGCAGCTTGCCATATTCACCTGTCGCACCCGTGCCGTTGTCGGCGGTACCGGGCGCGAACACGAAATTGTAGCCGTTGGTCGTCCATCCGGTGACTTGGTTGGTAGAATAACGGTCGCCGAACTCGTGCGAACCGGCCAAGGTGGTCGCCTCGAAATCGCCGTTGGTGACGAGGTTGGTAGCCCCGGCAGCAGTCCCAAGCGTCAGCGCGGCAAGCGCGACCGCGACGTTAAGCATATTCTTCATTTCGGCTCAGTCCCCCAGTAAAAATGCAGTATAGATACGCCCATTAGCCTCGAGCACCGAAGAGACAAGTGCACACTACGAGGATCATGGTTAATAAGCGAAGATTTTACATTGTTTTAAAGATTATGCAGCGGAATGGACCCAGATCCGCGCGGATTCGCTCGAGAAGGTTGGCCATTTTACATTCGTTACGCCGCCTGGCCCGACCAACGCTCGAATAAGACGTGGTGCCCGGCGGACGTTCTGCAAGCGCCTCCATAGGCATGGCGCCCAACTTGTAGGGAGATGTGCCACTGCGGATCAGCATCGTTTGCAATGGAGAAGCCGGGTGCGCGGTTTACGCCTGATAACGCAACGGCGTGCGGCGGCGTGAATGGCAGGGCTCGCGTCAGGCTGTCCATATTCGGACAAAAATATGACAGTCTCTCTTGCCTAATCCGACGTGGTGTGTTAGCACACCATCACGCCATGGCCGCATCGGATCGCCCCGTCTATCTTCGCCTGCGTGACGAGATCGTCGCGATGATCCTCGACGGCCGGATCCAGGAGGGCGATGCGCTTCCGTCGGTGCGCGCCTTCGCCGCCGATCAGGGCGCCAACCCGCTAACGGTCGCCAAGGCCTATCAGAGCTTTCAGGAGGACGGCCTCGTCACCGTCCGCCGCGGCGTGGGTATGTTCGTCGACCGCGGCGCGGCGCAACGGCTGCGTGCCGCCGCGCGGGCAGCGTTCCTTGATGAGGAATGGCCGGAGATCGCATCGCGTATCCGCCGGCTCGATATCGATCCCGCCGAGCTGCTCGACCGCGCCAACGCCTGACGCTTGGGGCCTACCGCCCATGCTGCTAGGGCCGCGCCGTGAACCAGGCCCGCATCCTTCCTTATGAGGCGAACACGATCGTCGAAGCCGCGCGCCTGATCGCGGACGGGAAGCCCGTCGCGATGCCGACCGAGACGGTCTACGGTCTCGCCGCCGATGCGACGCAGGGCCAGGCGGTGGCGGCAATTTACGCGGCCAAAGGGCGGCCGAGCTTCAACCCGCTGATCGTGCACGTGCTCGATCGCGCCGCGGCCGAGACGCTGGCGGATTTTTCGGATGCTGCGCAAAAGCTGGCCAATGTCTTCTGGCCGGGCCCGCTCACGATCGTCGCGCCTTTGAAGCCCGACACGCTGATTGCCGCACTCGCCACCGCGGGACTTCCGACCATCGCCTTGCGCTCACCCGCACACCCGGCAATGCGCGACCTGCTGCGCGCCTGCGGCAAACCATTGGCGGCACTCTCCGCC